>JAQVIB010000096.1 GCA_028695945.1 Lachnospiraceae bacterium | reverse complement strand
CTATCCAGCACTAAGCAAAATAATTGCTGAAAATACAAACATCACTGCTACAACAAACAATGCACCAAGCAATAATGCAGAAAAATCACCAGCACTATTAAGTGCCTTAATCAGCCGTGGCTCACTTACAGGTTCTATAACTGCCGCCGCCAGCTTATAAATAAAGAACATAACCCCAAGCTTTATTACAGGCAACATTACTATTGCCGCTACCAAAAGCACTGTTGCCACCGTTACCGAACCCTTTAAAAGTCCCGTAAAATTTGCGGCCGTTTCCACTGCTCCACTCATAATATCACCAACAACCGGCACCGCACCTACTGCTACCTTTGCCGTTTTGGTTACCATGCCATTAAGCCCTGCTGCTCCTGTTTTCTGCAACGCCGTTACACCCATAAATGCAAAAGCACAACCCTTTAAGCAAATTGAAATAACATTTTTCATAAGCTCGCTTAAATTGCTAAGTAATCCTTTGTCAGATATATGGTTTGCAATTTCAAGCATTGCCGTCAACCCTATTGCTGGTACTATCATACTTTGTATAAGGGTTGAAATAAGCATTGCCGCACCCATAATTAAAGGTGCCATAACCGCCGAATCCACAACACGCCCCGATGCCGCCATAAGAGTTAAAAAAGCAGGCAGCATTTCTTTAAGCATTATTATAAGCTTGTCTGTTGTTTGGGTAACCATAACGCTATTTTCATAAAATGATGCCATTACTATGTAAATAAGAAGAATATAACAAACATAAAAGCCTAGTTCCGATGACGTTTTCCCACCAAAAGAGTCTTCCAACGTTTTTAGAAAACCACAAAGAATTGCTATAAAAATTATTCTTCGCAAAAGTTTAATCTGTTGGAATATTTCTGAAAAGACTGAACCCACTATTTTACTTATGCAGTCTTTAAAAGAAAACTGCCACCCTCCACTTATAATGTCCTTAACTGTCTCGCTAAAACTAAAGTCACTGTCTTCAAGAAGATCCTCCGCTGTGTCGTCAATTTCCTCAATTCCAAGACTGTCTAGCTGTTGGCTTACAATCGTTTGCGTTTCCTCTGCATGTATCTTTTGAGGAAAAATAAATAAAGCACAAAGCAGTATAAATATGCAAATTACCCTTTTTCTCATGTAATCACCCATCTTTAAATAAAGTGCTGTATCATTTCCATAAGTGCAAGTATTACTGGTGCACCTGTAACGGCAATGAATATCTTTCCTGCCAAATCCACCTTTGAAGCTATTGCACCCTCTCCTGCATCCTTACAAAGTTCTGTGCCAAAGCGCGCTATGTAAGATATGCCTATTATTTTAAGCACAATATCCATATATCCGCTGTTTACACCAGCACTTCCAGCTAATTGAGAAAGTATTTGTATAACCCTTTTCAGATACTCTGCCGCAAAAAGAAATATAAGTATGCCAGTTGTTAACCCAATAAACAGGCTAAACTGAGGGCTTTCTTTTTTAAGGCTTATACTCAGAATAGTGCCAACTATACCTATAATAACAATCTGCAATATTTCCATATTGCACATCCTTCCCTATAAATTGAATAAGGTTTGTACTGTTTCAAACAACTTGCTTATGTACTGAATAACCCAATAAAGAACCACCACAAGCCCTGCAAGGGTGGTCATCATCGCCTGTTCCTCTCTTCCTGCACGTATAAGCACTTGGTTTAAAACGGCAATCAAAATGCCTGCAGCCGCAATTTGAAACACTATGTTTATATCCATCTACACTCCTCCTAAAATAAAACAATGCAAACCATTATTCCGCCCAAGAGGCCAAGGGTTTTGTAAAGCCTTTCGTCCACCTTGCGTTTTTCCCTTAAAGTAATTTGAGCATTTTGAATATAGTCCAACAAAAGTATGGCATTTTGCACCTGCATTTCTTTATCTGCAAAACCAAGGGTTCTGCCAAAGCTAAACAGATACTCCATGTCCTCTTCATTAAAATATGCGTTAGTCTGCACATCTATAACCGACTTGTTCCAAATTTCTTCGGCTGTTTTTCCTTTTCTGCTTAAAAGACCTTCTGCCGCCGCTTCAAAAGCCATCGCAACAACGCCATTTGTTCTGTTTGATATTTCGTTAAACACTTCAAAAAGTGGTGTTGCCGAATATGTTATTTCTGCATTAAAAATAGTAATGGCTTTTTTCAATTGTTCTAAATCCTGCATTCTAAATGCCCCAAGTTTGGACATATAAAATCCCCATAAATAGCAACATAAAATAACAACTGCACCGCCTGTCAATTTAAAAAGCATATTATTCATCCCTCCACAGCACCTTAAGGTTTCCATCTAAAACCTCTGCTATTCTCCCTGTTTTTCCTTTGTTGTGTAAAAATATATATCTGTCAAAGGCTTTAATCTCCGTAAGCCTATTTAATTGTGTCCTGTTTAAAACATCCTTAATAGTTTTACCATGAACTGTACAAATTACTGCCACACCACAGTTTAATATTTCCTCTATGGCGTCTATATCTCTATCTTCCCCAATTTCATCCACTGCAATACAATCCGGAGCCATACTTCTTAAAAGCATTTTCATTCCAATAGTTTTAGGGCATCCATCCAAAATATCTGTATTTTTTCCACAGTCGTTTCGATACTCTCCTCTGAAACTACCGCATATTTCACTTCTTTCATCTACTACGCTCACATTTAAAGCTTTGTTACTTATAAGTCTAATTAAATCTCTAAGCAATGTTGTTTTTCCGCAACCTGGCGGAGATATAATAATTGTATTCATAACACTACGATTATTCACTACATACGGAAGCAATGTGTCTGCACAACCCTTTATTTCATGAGAAATACGTATGTTAAGGCTATTAATATGGCGAATATCCACAACATTTTCATTTTCTGTTATGGTGCGACCTGCTATGCCTATTCTGTGCCCTCCACATATGGTAATAAACCCCTTTTTCACCTCCTCACTGAAGGCATAAAGAGAATATCCGCTTAATATTTCCAAAGTCGAAGATATATCCTTTATTTCGGGATAAAAGGCTTTTTTGTCATCAACAACAAGCTGTCCTGTAGAGGTTATGTATTTAATTTTATCTCTAAGCTTAATAACAGAGGGTCTGCCTGCTCTAATTCTAATTTCTTCTGCCTCTTCAAATGTCCTCTCGTCGATACCTTCGGCCGTTTTTCCTATCTTTCCTCCAAAAGAGGACACAATTTCATCCTTTACACTCAAGCCTGTACCACTCCTTTTAATTAAATGTATGAAAAGATTTGAAAAATATGCTATTATAATATTGACACAATTAGACTAAAGGTATACAATCATCCATAAACATAATTTAGCACTTTAAAGTGCGACAGAGGAGGAAGTATATATGATTATAGTAATGAAACCAACCTCAACAGAGGCAGATGTACAAAATATTGTTAACAACCTTGAAAAGTGCGGCCTACAAGCTCACCTTTCAAAAGGCGAATCCATAACCATTATTGGTGTTGTTGGAAATAAGAACATTTTCCTTGAAAAAAATCCACAGCTTATGCCTGGGGTTGAAAAAATTGTTCATGTTAGCGAAAGTTATAAGCTCTCAAATAAAAAATTCCATCCTGAGCCATCTATTATTGATATTGATGGGGTTAAGGTTGGAGGTGACAACTTTGTTATTATGGCAGGCCCTTGTGCCGTTGAAAGTGAAGAGCTTATGTACGAAACCGCTGAAACTGTTTTGGCAGGAGGTGCACAAATACTTCGTGGTGGTGCATACAAACCTCGTACTTCACCATACTCTTTCCAAGGTCTTGAAGAAGAAGGCCTTCAATATCTTGCTAATGCAAAGAAAAAGTATGGTCTAAAAACCATAAGCGAAGTAACAAGCATTGCGGCAATTGAAGCCTCAAAAGGTGTTATAGATATTATTCAGATTGGTGCAAGAAATATGCAGAATTTCGAGCTTTTAAAAGCTGCAGGCAAAACAAACATCCCTGTTCTTCTTAAAAGAGGAATGAGTGCTACTATAGATGAATGGCTTAACGCAGCTGAATATATTATGAGCGAAGGCAACCTTAATGTAATACTTTGCGAACGTGGTATACGTACCTACGAAACAAGTACCAGAAATACTCTTGACCTTAGTGCTATACCTGTAATAAAATCAAAAAGTCACTTGCCAATTATTGTTGACCCAAGCCATGCAACAGGTGTGCGTGAATACGTTGCTCCTCTTGCAAAAGCAGCAATTGCCGCTGGTGCAGACGGACTTATGATTGAGGTTCATCCAAACCCTGCTATTGCTCTTTCTGATGGTCCACAGTCACTTAACCCTGAAGATTTTAAAAAGCTTTGCAGTGAGCTTAGACCATTTATTGAGCTTATGGGAAGGAAGTTTTAAATGTTTGAAAAAGTAGGAATTATTGGTTTAGGCCTTATTGGAGGTTCTTTGGCTAAGGTGCTTAAAAACCGTATACACACAAAAACCATTGTTGCCGCTAATCGCAGTGAAGATGTACTTATGACGGCATACAACGAAGGAATTATAGACCAATATGCAACTGACGTAACCGATATCTTTTGCGGCTGTGATGTTGTTTTTATCTGCACACCCGTAGATAAAATTTTTTCCTATGCACAAAAGCTTAGCCAATATATTTCTGCAAACTGCATTGTATCTGATGTTGGCAGTACAAAAGGGCATATATATGACCAAATGAAAGCTCTTAACAATAAGTTTTTGTTTATCGGCGGTCACCCAATGACAGGCTCTGAAAAATTCCGATACAATGCCGCCAAGGAACATTTGTTTGAAAATGCCTACTATATTCTTACTCCTGATGACAACGTTCCGAAAGCCATGGTGGATGAGTTTGAAGTTGCCATTTCTGCAATGGGTGCAATCCCTATTGTGGTATCACCATATCAGCACGATTATATTGTTGCCTCAATAAGCCATGTTCCACACATTATTGCTTCTGCTCTTTGCAACAGTGTAAAAAATATGGACACAGAAAAAAAACATATGCAGTTATTAGCCGCAGGAGGATTTAAAGATATAACCCGAATTGCCTCCTCCAGCCCTGATATGTGGCGTAGTATATGCTTTGACAATAAAAATGAAATTGTAAACGCGCTAGATAATTTGGAAAACGTGATTGGTGGCATTAAAGCCTCAATTTTGGCAAATGACAGTGAGGCTGTATACAGTTATTTCAATAACGCAAGACTATACAGAGATGAATTTTCAAACATTAACCCAGGTAGCTTTGTTAAACGTTACGAAATTGTTATTGATGTATTGGACAAACCTGGTTCAATTGCAATTATTGCTGTTCTGTTTTCCAGTAACAACATCAATATTAAAAATATGAGTATTGTAAACAGTCGTGAGCAAGAATGCGGTGTTTTGCAGATAGCCTTTGACAGCGAGGAACAACGACAGAAAAGTGTTGCTCTGCTAAGAGAAATGAATTACGAAGTTCACATAAAAATTTGATAGGTTTTATGTATAAAAAACAAGTGATATACTCAACTTGTTTTTTGTGCTATTAAAGGAACCCATTTGAAAGGTGATAATATGAACAAAACTATAAAGTCCAAAGAAAATTTAAAAGGAAGCTTTTCTGTACCTGGAGATAAATCTATAAGCGACCGTGCAGTTATGTTTGGCTCTATTGCTAATGGAACTACCACCGTTCACGGCTTTCTTACAGGCGAAGACTGCCTTTCCACAATATCCTGTTTTAAAAAACTTGGCATAGATATAAAAGTTGATGGAACAGATGTTACAGTACAAGGCAAAGGTCTGCATGGGCTTTCTGCACCCAAGAAAATTCTTGATGTGGGCAACAGCGGCACAACCATGCGACTAATAAGCGGTTTGCTT
Organism: Lachnospiraceae bacterium; assembly: GCA_028695945.1. Taxonomy (GTDB): domain Bacteria; phylum Bacillota; class Clostridia; order Lachnospirales; family Anaerotignaceae; genus UBA8514. Next base: position 1,792 of record JAQVIB010000096.1, on the reverse strand, counting down.
TGCGGTCAGAACTTTAACTGTACCATAACAGGAGATGCCTCTATTCAAAAAAGACCAATGGGTCGTGTAAATATTCCACTAAGTGAAATGGGTGCAAAAATAAACGGACGAAATGAAGATGGAAAACTTTTAGCACCTATAAGTATTACTGGAAGTAGCCTTAAATCCATTAACTATACCCTACCCGTTGCTAGTGCACAGGTAAAAAGTGCAATAATTTTGGCAAGCCTTTACGCAGAAGGTACTACTGTAATAATTGAGCCAGAAGCGACTCGTAATCATACTGAAATTATGCTGAACTACCTTGGCGCAAATATTGAACACAATGGTACTGAAATAATTTGCCACCCTGTTAAAGAGCTTTATGGCAAAGAAATTTTTGTTCCTGGGGATATTTCATCTGCGGCATACTTTATGGTTGCAGGTGCAATATGTGAAAATTCCCAGATTACTATTGAAAATGTAGGAATAAACCCAACTCGTACAGGTATAATTACTGTACTTGAAAACATGGGTGCTGATATTACACTTCTGAATAAAAAAGTTGTTTGTGGAGAAGAAACTGCCGATATTTGTGTAAAAACTTCAAGGTTAAAAGGTACTGTTATTGAAGGTGATATTATACCAAAACTTATAGACGAAATACCAGTAATTGCTGTTGCCGCGGCTATGGCAGATGACACAACAATTATAAAAGATGCACAGGAATTAAAAGTAAAAGAAAGTAACCGCATAAAAACCGTTGTATGCGAACTTAAAAAGATGGGCGTAGACATTGAAGAAACCGATGATGGTATGATTATTAATGGCGGAAAAGGAATAAGTGGTGCAGTATGCGAAAGCTATGATGACCACCGAATTGCAATGAGTATTGCAATAGCCGCACTTGTAGCAAATGGTGAAACCACAATAACCGATACCCAATGTATTGATATATCTTTTCCAAACTTTTTTAAGTTCATAGAAAGAATGTGATAGAATGAAGCTTTTGCTTTTTGGTGATAGTCTTACCTTTGGATATGGTGTTTGGAAAAAAGATAATATTGAAACTCTTATAAAATCCGCCTACCCTCAGTGGGATATTATAAACAAAGGTGTAAATGGTGACACAACACGTGAGGCACTTGAAAGATTTGAAGAAGACGTTTTAAACAATAATCCCGATGTCATTACTTTTTTGTTTGGTTCTAACGATTCTGCTATGGGTGAAGGTCCGTATAGAACTGTTTATGAATACAAACTGAACATGGAAAAAATGACTGAAATGCTTCTGCTTAAAAACAAAAATGCAAAAATAATTTATATTACTCCTCCGCCTGTGGACGAAACTGTGTTTATGCCGTGGACCTATAATGACCGCCTTGAACCGTACTGCAATGCATGCCACAATCTTGCAGAAAAATACAACGGCATTTTGGTTGATTTTAACCAGTATCTTACCAACTTAGGAGGAAAAAATATTGCCGAATATTTGCAAGAAGATGGATGTCATTTATCTGAAAAAGGATATTTAGCATTTTTTCACTACCTAAATATGGCTTTACAAACATTATACAAGGGATGAAAAATAGGATAATATAAAATTCCTTATAAACTCAAAGTATCCAATGTCTTAACTTAATAACATTGGATACTATCTTTCTTATTTATATCTTTTTCCACTTAAGGCCAACCAAATCATGTCCACGTATTGCTTTTACAAGACGTTCTTCAAAGTTATCGCTTGAAACATCCTTTTTATCCAGTACCTCAATTCCCAGTTCCTGTGCCCTTTTATATGTACCGTTTCTCA
>JAQVIB010000095.1 GCA_028695945.1 Lachnospiraceae bacterium | reverse complement strand
ATCAAAACCAAATTTTGCTCTTGTATACCCAATTTCACGCACAGTATCTCTAACTATCGTCTCTATGTCTACATAGCAATTGGTTGTAACCTCACCCATTACAAAAATCATACCTGTTGTAGCTGTTGTTTCGCAGGCAACACGTGCCATTTTATCCTGTGCCAAAATATTATCCAAAATAGCATCGGAAATTTGGTCACACATTTTATCCGGATGTCCCTCTGTTACAGACTCGGATGTAAATAATCTTTTCATCATATTATTTTCCTCCTTTTTAGCATTACAGCTTTTTTTCAATAAAAAAAGCCCTTCATTTGGGCCCGATTTTCAAACAATAAACTTATCTTCCGTTTGCAGACAAACGGGGGAATTGGCACCGATGCAGTTTTATTCTGCCGGTTGCCGGGTGTCATAGGGCCCTGTCCCTCCACCACTCTTGATAAGTAAGTTTGATTCATTCTAACAATAAAAAACCGCCTTGTCAAGTAGATGTACACATATTTTGTAGAAAACTATTAACCTACTATTGACAGCATAAATATTTTTTTGTATAATCCACTCTGTTAAACTTATATATGTCCGCATAAAAATGCAAAAACCATTTCGGAGCGGATGTTTCTACCAACTACCGTAATAGTTGACTATAAGAAATACAGCTTTTGTTGTATAATTGTATAGTAATACATATCGGTGGTTTTTTTGTGCCAAAAACACCATTGTACCCGTTAAAGCAAAAGGAGGTAATTAATTATGTGTGATGTTTTAATTGTAGGTGCTGGCCCTGCGGGAATTTTTACTGCACTTGAAATGCTCCGTAACAAAAGTGGAAAAAAAATTGTCATTGTAGAAAAAGGAATGGCTATTGAAAATCGCCACTGTCCAAAAAGTAAAACAAAAAAATGTGTAAACTGTAAACCATATTGTCATATAACAACTGGCTTTTCCGGTGCTGGTGCATTTTCCGATGGTAAACTAAGCCTAAGCTACGAGGTTGGCGGTGAATTGCCCGACCTAATTGGTGCTGATTTTGCCCAAGAAATGATAAACTATACCGATTCAATTTATCTTGAGTTTGGAGCTGATACTAAAATAGAAGGAATTAGTGAAACCGATAAAATTAAAGATATAAGAAAACGTGCTATACAAGCAGGCTTAAAATTGGTAGATTGCCCAATCCGACATCTAGGAACTGAAAAAGCACAAGAAATCTATCACCGTATACAAGTCTATCTTTTACAAAATGGAGTAGAAATATTATTCTCCCACTCCTGTGAAAATATAATCTTGGAAAACGATACTTGTAAAGGTGCTATTGTAACCAATGTGCTTACAGGTGAAACTAAAAAAATATATGCAAACCATACTATAGTTACCGTTGGCAGACGTGGTGCATTGTGGTTTGAAAAGCTATGTTCAGAACACTCCATTGGTCATCAACCAGGCACAGTTGATATTGGTGTAAGGGTTGAGGTAAGGAATGAAATTATGGAGGCTGTAAACGATGTTTTGTATGAAAGCAAACTTATCGGATATCCAAACCCTTTCCGAAATAAGGTTCGTACCTTCTGCCAAAATCCAGGTGGCTTTGTAAGCCAAGAAAACTACGATGATGATTTGGCTGTTGTTAATGGCCATTCATATAAAGAGTTAAAAAGCCAAAATACAAACCTTGCAATACTATGCTCTCATAATTTTAACGAGCCATTTAATCAGCCTATTGAATATGCAAAAAAAATAGGCGAGCTTACAAATATGCTTGGAGCAAACAAAATACTAGTGCAACGCTACGGTGATATTTTAGATGGAAAACGTACATGGCAAAAAGAGCTTACACGCTCTAATATCAAACCGACTTTGCCTGATGCCGTTGCAGGAGACATAACTTCCGCAATGCCATACCGTACCATGCTTAATATAATTAATTTTATTCAAGCAGTTGACCACGTAGTTCCTGGCTTTGCAGGCACTGAAACTTTGCTATATTCTCCAGAATTAAAATTTTATAGTAACCGTGTAAAAATGGATAAGGACTTTAATACAAACATAAAAGGGCTTCATAGCCTTGGTGATTCCAGCGGATGGACACGAGGACTTATGATGGCATCTGTAATGGGCGTTCTTATGGGAAAAACACTATCCTAAATATAAAAAGACTTGCCTCAAACCTAACAATAGATTTTGAGGTAAGTCTTTCTTTTTCTTTAAGCTTCTTTTTCTTCTCTTTTTTTTCTTTTATTTTCCCTTATTTTACTACGTTTTTCTCTGCCATCGCTGCCGTCCATAAATTCAATAAATTTACCTGTACCAATAGCCACACAACTTACTGCATCCTCTGCAATAATTGTATTAATTCCGGTTTTGCTGGCAATTAACTTATCTAAACCATAAAGCAAACTTCCGCCACCTGTCATAACAATTCCACGGTCTGATATATCAGCCGCAAGCTCTGGCGGTGTTTTCTCAAGCACGGCATGTACTGCCTCAGTAATTGCAATAGCAGATTCCTGTAATGCTTCAAGCATTTCTTCACTGTTTACAGTTATATTTTTAGGAAGACCAGTTATAAGGTTACGGCCTCTTATATCCATCGAAACTGACATTGTGCGTTCAAAAGCCGTTCCAATGTTCATCTTCAATTGTTCAGCACTTCTCTCACCAATAAGTACATTGTGTTTCTTACGCATGTACCTAACAATAGCTTCATCAAAATTATCGCCAGCAATTTTAAGGGATGTGCTAACTACAGTTCCACCAAGGGAAATAACTGCAATATCTGTTGTTCCACCACCAATGTCAACAACCATGCTTCCGCAAGCCCTTGAAATATCAATACCCGCACCAATTGCCGCTGCAATAGGTTCTTCAATTATGTAAACCTTTCTTGCTCCTGCCTGCCTTGTTGCATCCTCAACAGCACGTCTTTCCACAGCGGTAACTGCACTTGGAACACAAACTGCAATAGTCGGCTTCATAAATGGATGCTTTCCTACTGCTCTTTGTATAAAATGCTTAAGCATTCTTTCTGTTATTTCATAGTCAGAAATTACACCTTCACGAAGTGGGCGTATAGCCATTATATTTCCTGGTGTCTTTCCCATCATCTGTCTTGCTTCCTCGCCAACAGCAAGTATTGTGTTTGTATTTTTGTCCACTGTAACAACAGACGGCTCTCTTACTACAATTCCTTGTCCCTTTATATGTACTAAAACAGTTGCTGTTCCAAGGTCTATACCAATACTTTCGCCAAAGCCAAATAAATTAAAACCCATTTTCATTTCTCCTTCTGTGTTCCGAAAACATACTTCGTTTAATTATACAATATATCTGGTTTTATGGCAAAATATTTTTTATTAATATTTTATTACAGAATTGACAACTAATTTCTTTAAAATATGCCAAAAAAGCTAATAAGATTCAAAACAAAAACTGCATTTAATAGGAATAAATTAACACATCTACCTAAAATGCAGTTTTTGTTTTTTAAGTTAATATAGTTAATGCTTATATATAATCTTTCATAACCTTATTTCTTAAATATCTTTATCTTCCTCACTAGCTTTTATTTCAATACCCAACTCGTCTAACTGTATTAAATCAACAACATTCGGTGCATCTGTAAGTGGACAGCTTGCATCCTTAACCTTAGGGAACGCCATTACATCACGAATGCTTGTTGCTCCAGTCATAAGCATAATAATTCGGTCAAAACCAAATGCTAAACCTCCGTGTGGTGGTACTCCGTACTTAAAGGCATCAAGTAAAAATCCAAATCTTCTGTAAGCATCCTCTTCTGAAAAACCAAGAAGGCTGAACATCTTCTTTTGTATATCGTTTCTGTGTATACGAATACTTCCTCCACCAAGTTCAACGCCATTAAGAACCATATCGTATGCCTTTGCTCTAACCTTACCTGGGTCAGTTTCAATCAAATCCAAATCTTCGTCCATAGGTGCTGTGAACGGATGATGAACAGCAACAAATCTGTTTTCTTCTTCATCCCACTCCAACATTGGGAACTCAGTTATCCAAAGGAAATTAAAGTCATCTGCCTTTGTAAACTCCAAGCGTCTTGCAATTTCTAAACGAAGCGCACCCAATGAATCAAATACAACCTTGTCCCTGTCAGCACAAATAAGTATTAAATCTCCTGGCTTTGCCTCCATTGCAGATACAATTTCACCCATTTTTTCATCTGTAAAGAATTTTGAAATCTGGCTTTTAATACTGCCGTCCTCGTTAACAACAATCCATGCAAGGCCCTTTGCTCTGTAAGTTTTTACAAACTCCACAAGACTGTCAATTTGCTTGCGTGGAAAATTTCCACAGCCATTTGCATTTATAGCACGAACACTTCCGCCGTTTTCCAATGCATTCTTAAATACTACAAATTCACTTCCAGCAACAACATCAGAAATATTTTTAAGCTCCATGCCAAAACGCAAATCAGGTTTGTCAGAACCAAAACGTTCCATGCCCTCAGCATATGTCATTCTTCTAAAAGGAATTTGAACATCAACATTCATAATTTCCTTAAATATCTTTTGTATAAGTCTTTCGTTTATATCTAAAATATCATCAACATCAACAAAACTAAGCTCCATGTCTATCTGCGTAAACTCTGGCTGACGGTCCGCTCTTAAATCCTCATCACGGAAACATTTTGCAATCTGATAGTATCTATCCATACCGCTTACCATTAAAAGTTGCTTATAAAGCTGCGGTGATTGTGGTAAACCGTAGAAATTTCCAGGGTGAACACGGCTTGGCACAAGATAATCTCTTGCACCTTCTGGTGTAGACTTACCAAGTATAGGTGTTTCAATTTCCATAAAGTTTTCACTGCTAAGAAATTCCCTTACAACCTGTGCAACATTATGTCTAATTTGAAGATTCCTGTAAATATCTGGGCGTCTTAAATCCAAATATCTATATTTAAGCCTTAAATCATCCTTAACAGGGCTGTTTTCTTCAATAGGAAAAGGCGGTGTTTCAGATTCAGCTAATATTCTTACCTCTTTGGCAATAATTTCAATTTTGCCTGTTTTCATTGCAGCATTTATATTTCCCTCTGTTCTAGCTGCAACAGTACCTTTAATAGCAACAACATATTCACTTCTTATAGACTCAGCCTTAGCAAAAATTTCTGCCTCACTTGTTCCATCTACAACAACCTGAACAATTCCAGTTTTGTCACGAAGGGCAATAAAAATAAGTTGACCCAAGTCACGTCTCTTCTGAACCCAGCCCATAACTGTTACGATTTCACCAATCATGGTCTCGTTTACATCACAACACATATGGCTTCTTTTTAAACCTGCCATTGATTCTCCCATGTATATTCTCCTTACTTTTCTATATATTTTCACGCTACCCATTATAGTAACAGAAAATGTGAAAAACTTCAATAATTTAATCCCTTTTTGTAAGAAGAATTCCCGCACATATAGCCGTTAGTGGTGCAACGCTAACCAGTCCGAAACTACCAACAATGGTATCCAATATTTCTGCAGAAACATATTTGTAGTTTATTATGTTGTCTATAGGTGTTCCTTGTGCCATAAAAACCATAAGCGATGCAACATATCCGCCAGAATAAGCCAAAAGTAATGTTGTTGTCATTGTACCCATTGCCGCACGACCAACATTCATACCCGAAATAATAGCCTCTTTCACCCCAATATCAGGTTTTTTTGCCACAACTTCGTTCACAGATGAAGTAATATCCACTGACAAGTCCATAACTGCCCCAGATGAACCAATAAATATACTTGCCATAAATATTTTCGTAAGGTTTAAATTTGAATACCCGCTGTATAATAAACTTTCGGAATGGGCCATAATTGCACCATGTATTTTAAATTGCCCAGTGAATATTATGCCTAAAACTGCCGTAACCAATAGTCCTGCTACAGAGCCACAAACCGCTGTAACAGTTCTTTTGTCAAAACCATAAACCAATGAAATAATAATTACAGTTAAAAATGTTGTAATTATTATTCCAATAATGACTGGATTGTACCCATTTAAATACGCGGGTATTAACACTTTCCACAACATAAGTACTGTTATTACGAAGCTTAAAATTGCCCTAATACCCGTTTTCCCTGCAACCAATATAAGAAAAATTGCAAACACAACTGCCAATATTGCTTCCATATGAATCCTGTAATGGTCAATCATATTAACAGATATAATCTTGTCATTTTCATAGCTTATTACCACCAATGCTTTGTCGCCAACATAAAATATTTTATCAGTTTCCAATGATCCATTTAAAATATTATATCCATCTGTTACATCTCCTTTGAATTTTCCACCTAAAAGTTCAAGCTTGCAATCTTGCTCACCACTTCTTACCAATCCTGTATCAATTATGTTTTCATTGTTAACAGAAACCACCCTTGCGACACAACGGTCAGTTCCTTTGTAAATAACTGCACCCTCATAACCTGTTGGCAGTATCAAGAGTATTGCCAGTAAAATAAAACATATAAATACAGGGCCATTGTTTCTAAAATCAAATTTCTTCATTTTTCACCTCAAATAATAAAAAGTACTGCCATTCCAAAATTTAAGAATGACAGTCCAAAAGGGATAAATCTTTAGGAGTTAGCAATTGTAATTTGGTACTTCTTATTTAATGTCCAAAAGTGTAGCAAGTTTGTTATAAATATCTGTGTTGTCGTAATATCCGTTAAAAAGTTCTGAACCTGCACCTTCTGCAAACACGCCAACAGGAAGACCCGTGTGTGCATAAGATGCAAAATTAATACCACTTTTATTATTAAGAATGTGTGTTATAGTTACACTTAAAGGCTCATATGTACCATAAAGTACATATTCTTCCTGCATGGTGTTGTCAACTACTTCACCACTCATTGTTTTTTCGTAAGCTGCTTTAAGTTTGGATAATTCATAATCAGTTAAAATCAACTTTGAATCTGCCGCAACTCCAGTATCACCTGCGGTTGTAAGGCCAAAAAGTTTTTTAATATCTTTAAGTACATCTTCAAATGAAGTTTTGTTTTCTTTGTATTTATCAACATAGTCACTATCATACTTGGCATAAGAAATTTTTTGGTTAGAAATATTTGCAAGATATGTATTGTAATCTGTACCTGCATAACCTATGGTTAAACCACCTGTTTCATGGTCGCCTGTAACAATAATCAAAGTTTCATCTGGATGTTCATTATAAAAGTTTATAGCTTTCTTAACTGCTTCATCCAGTGCTAATGTGTCTGCAATTGTGCTGCCAGCATCATTTGCATGACATGCCCAGTCAATTTTTCCGCCTTCAATCATCATAAAAAAACCTTTGTCGTTGTTAAGCACCTCAATGCCCTTGTCAACATAATCTGTTAAAGACCATTCTTTGCTGGCTCTGTCATTGTCGTAAGATAACGAATCGCTGTCTGCAAGTGTTTCCCCAATTATAATTGCTTTGCCGTCTTTTGCAGTAAGTTTATCAGCCTCATCCTCAGTTTTAATAACCTTGTAGCCAGATTTTTGGGCTAAAGAATATAAATCTTCCTTGTCTTTGTCCTTACCAGTTGTTTGTTTAAGACCTCCGCCTGCAAAATAGTCAAAATCACTTTCAATCATTTCAAGCCCAATTTCATAGTAATTGTTTCTGCTTGGCTGATGTGCAT
>JAQVIB010000094.1 GCA_028695945.1 Lachnospiraceae bacterium | reverse complement strand
CAATTCCAAGGGATATTTCGTCATCAAATGCATCTGGAGAGTAATGTGTATTTTCTTTATAAAAGAATTTTGTATTCCTTTTTTCAAAATCATTGCTTTGTTTAAAATGGTGAAAAACCATAATATGCTGTGTTAAATATACAATATCCTCTTTTACCTTATTTAATGATATACCCTTTTCACTTAAATAATCTTCGCTAAAAGAAACACCATTATATTTGTATTCATTTTCAGAAACAGTTTTGTATTTTTGTCTGAAAAACTCTTCTCCTACTACTACCTGTGGAACTTTTTTAACATTCTCAACAAGTCTCTCAAACCCACCGCTATGGTCGTAATGCCCGTGACTTATTATTACAAAATCCAAATTTTCTAAATTCTGATTAAGAGCAGTAGCATTTTTTATGAAATCTCCACTTTGCCCAGTATCAAAAAGAATTCGTTTTCCATCTGCCTCAATAAGAAGAGATAATCCATGCTCAAAGCATAGCTCTTTTTTATCGTCTGGATTATTTTCAATTAACGTGGTTATCCTTAAATCCATGGTTTTTACCTTTCTAAAAATGATTATTTATCAATCGTTGCAGTGACCTTCGTGGGCATGTTCCCTACATACACTTCCTGTTGATTTTAAAGCTCCACTAATAAACTGTCTTGCCGCATCTTCTGCATTTCCTTGTGCACCTACTACAACTTGAATTCCTCTTGCTGCAAACAATTCCTGTGCAGTTTCACCCATGCCTCCTGCAATTATTACATCTGCATTTTGTTCCTTTAAAAACACTGGAAGGTAGCCAGGTTTATGCCCTGGATTTGTAACAAAATTTTTGCTTTTTAATTCTGCATTGTCAAAATCATACATAGTAAAACCTTCGCAATGTCCAAAATGTCCACTTACCATAACTCCATCACTTGCTACTGCTACTCTCATCTTAATTCCTCCATTTTTTAATTTAATTATATATTAATAATCCTTTTTCAACCATAATGCTACTCATTTTAATCCACATTTCCTTAATAGCATTTTTTGCCAAGCTATCTTCAAATTCTGTTATTGGCTTTAATGTGTTAACCGCTTCCATCACTTTTTTATCAAATGGTATTTTGCCTACAACAAAAAGGTTTTTACTCTTTGCATAATCTTCAATTTTAGAAGTCATTTCCAAATTAATATCATACTTATTTATGCAGACCATAACCTGAGTTTCAAAGTTTTCTGCAAGTTCTAAAATTCTTTTTAAATCATCAAGACCTGATTTTGTTGGTTCAGTTACAATAAGTGCAACATCAGTATCCGTAATGGATGCAATTACTGCACACCCAATTCCTGGTGAACCGTCAATTATTGTAATGCCATTACATTCTTCAAACGGCTTCACATTTTTCCTTAGCTGTGTAACCAATTTGCCTGCACCATCGCTTCCAACGCCCATCATGGCTCTAGAAATAATTCCTTTATCCGTTTTTGTTAGGAATACGTCTGCTGTTTTTTCATCAACAAAGGAAATGGCATTGTTTGGGCATACTATTATACACGCACCACAGCCTTCACAAGAAAATTTATTCACGTTTTCATCTGTAATTGCACCAAATTTACAGACATCTTCACATTGTCCGCAGTGGATGCAAAGGCTATTGTCTATTATAGCTTTTTTACCTCCAAAGAATTCCTTCTCTTCAAAATTCTCTCCTTTATAAAATAGATAAAGGTTGGGTGCATCCACATCACAATCAACTTTAATTACTTTTTTTGCAAGTTCAGATAAAGCTCCCACAACGGTCGTTTTTCCCGTTCCACCTTTTCCGCTAAGCACAGATATTACCACAAGGATACCTCCTTTATCTTACCTGCAATATTTTGGAATACTTTTTTATAAAATTCATCCTCACACAACATAATTCCTTTTGAATATAATGCCGCTGCTTCCATACTGTAAGGAATGGTTCCATATAATGATATACCACTTTCTTTGCAAAAATCTTTTATCATATTTTCTTTTCCATCATCCTTATTAATTATGATTCCGAATGGTATTTTATAAAGCTTTACTAAAGCTACAGCCATTTTCAAATCGTGCAAACCAAATTCAGATGGTTCTGTAACAAGAACTGCCGCATCTGCATATTTTAAGGAATTTACAACATTACATGATGTGCCAGGAGGGCAATCAATTAAATGGTTTTCTTCCGTTAAACCGCCAAGAAGTTTTCTTATTACAGGCACTGCCATAGGTTCCCCAATATTTAAAATTCCCCTAGAACAGACTATCCCCTTACCTACTCCATTTTCCAACTTTCCTATTGGTCTTTTCGTATAGGATAATGCTTCTGCTTTACAAACCAGTTTACATGCTCCGCAGTCGTGGCACAGTTTTTCGAAAACAACAATCTCTTTCCCAGCTTTTGCAAGAGCATTAAATTGACAAGCTTTTGCACATGCCCCACACAATACACACTTTTCCTTATTAATGATAGGATACTCCACAAAAACTTCTTCACTATTTTGTATCGTTGGATTAAGAAAAATAAATCCATTCGGCTCTTCTACATCACAATCAACATAACTAACACCTAATGTTATTGCCAGATTAGTTGAAACCGTTGTCTTTCCTGTTCCGCCCTTTCCACTAAGTATTGCTATATTCATGCCATTCTCCTCTTTTTACTAGTTCATACCATGATGAGATTTTCCTGCCATATTTATTTCTGAAAGCTTATTTTCTTTAAACAGCTCAATAGCCTTTAATACTGGCAATTCTTCACAGCTGTAAGCCTTAACTCCAGCTTTTTGTAAAAGTTCAAATGCGTTTGGTCCAAGATTACCAGTAATAACAGCAGATACCTGCTCATCAATTACCTGACTTGCCGCTGCAATACCTGCTCCGCCTCCTGAAGCCACACCATTGTTACCAATAGCTTTAAAATCTTCTGTTTCTGTGTCAACAATTAGAAAATAATCGCATCTTCCAAATCTTCTGTCTAAAAGGCTTTCTTTATTTTTATCTGCCGATGATATTGCAATTTTCATAATACTACCTCACTTTGGTTTTTTAATGGGCATATGCTAATTATTACAATACTATCTATATTAGTTTTTGTCAAATGTCAAATTCAAAATTTTAAAATTTGTATCTTCCCCTAAACTAAAAAATAAAACCTTCAAACTTAGTAATTTATTTCACATCAGTTTAGATGTCTACATAAACCTGTGGAATTTTCCTAAAAACTAAATTTACAAAACTAATGCCTATTTCGCAAGATTAAAATATGGAAATATACAATTTTAAGCCTATCATATTGCTTTTTTGTATTTCAACAAAATCATATATTTTTCGATATTTTGAATAATAAATTTCAGTAAAATACTTATAATTATCTAGATTCAGCAATCCTTACAAGTAAACCTTTATAATTTTCTTACGAATTTGTACTCTCTTTATATAAAATACAGTTGAATAACCAAACCAATAACAGGAATATGTTCAACCAAATTTTTAAAATTGAGATTGACAAATTAAAGGTGTCATGCTAAAATTCTGACCATAGATTATATAACTGACGGAGAGTGGATTTAACCACATGAAGTATAATCGTAACCAAAGCCGACCGTCTGGGCAGAAAAAGCCCAGATTTTCGGCTTTTTCTATTTCACAAAAACTGATTTAGAAAGAGGTGATTATGTGATGAATGGTAAAATTCACTCTGTTGAAACAATGGGTCTAGTAGATGGTCCAGGCATACGTACAGTTCTATTCTTTCAGGGATGCCATCTTCGATGCAAATATTGTCATAATCCAGACACATGGGATTTAAAATCAGGAAAAGAAATGAGTGTACATGAAATCATTAAACTGTTGAAACGTTATCAACCCTATTACGGGAAAACTGGTGGCGTTACCTGTTCTGGCGGAGAGCCACTTTTACAGATTGAATTTTTAACAGAACTGTTCAAAGCATGCAAAAAAGAAGATATTTCAACCTGTCTTGATACTGCTGGTTATGGAAATGGAGACTACGCCGAGCTTTTGAAATACACGGATTTAGTTCTTTATGATGTGAAACATTATATACCTGAAAAATACAGGGAACTAACTGGCGGAAATTTTTCCATACCTACAGAATTTTTACAGGCTGTCAAAGAAAGTGAAACTCCTCTTTGGATTCGTCATGTGGTTGTACCAAACCTAACAGATTCTGATGAACACATTAGAGGACTTAGGAATTATATTGCAACCATTCCAAATGTGGAAAAAGTGGAACTACTTCCATACCACACTCTTGGGGTTTCAAAATATGAGGGTATGGGCATATCCTACCCCTTAAAAAAGGTTTCCCCTATGAATAAAGAAAAAATTAAAAATCTCCAAAACATGATTTCAAATACTGATTATAATGACTGCGAAAGGATTTGATACATATGAATACAATAGCATGGCAGGGATTTCATACAGGAAGATGGACAAAAGAAATTGATGTACGTAACTTTATTCAGAAGAACTATTCCCTTTATGAAGGTAATGATTCCTTTCTTGAAGGAACCACTGAAAAAACAAAAAAAGTTTGGGATAAATGTCACGAACTAATTATAGAAGAAATGAAAAAAGGGATCTTAGATGTAGAAACAGATATTATTTCTGGTATTGACAATTTTGCACCCGGATACCTTGATAAAGAAAATGAAGTAATTTTAGGGTTGCAAACTGATGCCCCTTTAAAAAGAATTGTTAATTTATATGGTGGTATTAAAGTAGCCACAAGTGCCTTGGACCAATATGGATATCATTTAAACCCACAGATTGAAAAGGATTTTCACGCATATAGAAAATCACATAACGAAGGAGTTTTTGATGCTTATCCTGAAAGAACGAAAGTAGCAAGACACGTTGGTCTTCTTACAGGTTTGCCAGATGCTTATGGTCGTGGACGTGTAATTGGAGATTATAGAAGGGTTTCGCTATACGGAATTGATTTTCTTAAAGAAGAAAAGGAAAAAGAATTATCCAGCTTTGATGGCCCGATGACAGATGAACGAATCCGTACACGAGAAGAGTTAAAAATGCAGATTCGTGCTTTGGATGAAATGAAATCCATGGCTTCTAAATATGGCGTTGACATCAGCAAGCCTGCCAAAAATGCACAAGAAGCTGTACAATTTTTATACATGGCATACCTTGCCGGTGTAAAAGAAAATAATGGTGCTGCAATTTCACTTGGTCGTACTTCTACATTTTTAGACATCTATATTGAAAGGGATTTGCAAAACGGAATTATAACAGAAAAAGAAGCACAGGAATTAATTGACCAATTTATAATCAAATTAAGACTTGTTCGTCATCTTAGAACACCAGAATATAATGGATTATTCGGCGGTGACCCTACCTGGATTACAGAAGCCATTGGCGGTGTTGGCGTAAATGGAAAGCCTCTTGTTACAAAAAATTCGTTCCGTTATCTACACACACTCAGCAATCTAGGCACTGCACCTGAGCCAAATATGACAGTTCTCTGGAGTGAAAATTTACCGCACTCCTTTAAACAGTACTGTGCAAAGATGAGTATAGAAACAGATTCCATTCAGTATGAAAATGATGATATTATGCGTCCTTTGTATGGAGATGACTACGCTATTTCCTGTTGTATTTCTGCTATGCGAGTTGGAAAGCAAATGCAATTTTTTGGTGCAAGGGCAAACATTGTAAAATCTCTGCTTTTGGCAATCAACGGCGGTGTTGACGAACTGCATAAAGTTCCTGTTGTTCCAAACATTGCCCCTGTAAACGGAGACACTTTAAATTATGATGAAGTTATGATTCAATACAAAAAAGTTCTAGATTATGTAGCAGAATTATATGTAGATACAATTAACATTATTCATTATATGCATGATAAATACGCCTATGAAGCAAGTCAGATGGCATTGCACGACGCAAATGTAGAACGTCTTACTGCCTTTGGAATTGCAGGAATTTCCGTTGTGGCGGATTCCCTTTCAGCTATCAAATATGGAAAAGTTACCCCAATCCGTGATGAAAATGGTGTTTCCGTAGATTTTAAAATAGAGGGTGATTATCCAAAATACGGTAATGATGATGATAGAGTAGATGATATTGCAGTTGAAATTGTAACATATTTTTCTGATGCTTTGAAAAAACATCCTATGTATCGAAACGCAAAACATACGTTGTCAGCCCTTACCATCACTAGCAATGTTATGTATGGCAAAAAAACAGGAAGTACCCCTGATGGCAGAAAATTCGGGGAACCACTTGCTCCAGGAGCAAACCCTATGCATGGACGTGACGAAAACGGTGCCCTCGCCTCTTTGAATTCTGTGGCAAAACTTCCATACAGGAATGTTTGTCAAGACGGGGTATCCAATACATTCTGTATTGTACCTGATGCTTTAGGAAAGGAATCCACGCAACAAAATGAAAACCTTATTCATATTTTAGATGGCTACTTCGCACAAGGAGCTCACCATTTGAATGTAAATGTTATGAATCGAGATATTTTAATTGATGCAATGGAAAATCCCGAAAAATATCCTACCTTAACCATACGTGTTTCAGGGTATGCAGTAAACTTTAATCGACTTACTCGTGAACAACAACTGGAAGTAATTAAAAGAACTTTCCACGAATCAGTATAAGATTTATGTTCACATAATGAAATAACTGTTTTTAATTTTTTCTTCTGGTATACTAAGGTTGTAACATCTTGTTCATTTAAGATATAATATAAGATAACGTAATGATACTTATAGTTACACCAAAGTATACCGAAGAATTTTAAAAAGAAGTAGTAGCCATAGAATTGAGCATTTGCAACATTATTTCTGAACAAGGTTTTCGCGGCGACCATCTGTATAATCATTTCTGTAATTAACAGTCACATAATATTTTTTCTTTCATCGTTATAAGATATTCCGTTCAATAGTTTTTCATCCCATAACCTTCACCTTTCAAATAGAACAAGCCAAATAATAGACTAACAATATGTACCGTTTCAATCCACCTAACCACCATATTTAGTTGTTCCAGCAACAGAAATGCTATATCTACTTTTAAAGAGATAAGTAATTCTATTTCAAGATTTATAAATGTAAAAATTGTTTTTTACTATATTGTATTGTAGAAAAGTGTGATATTATATATAATATAATTAGTTTCTTACATAATGCTATTATTGACTTAACTAAACTCATAAAATTTCTTGAGTTTTTAAATTAAATTGCTCCTTTTTTTATCTACCATTTGACTATATAAATAGGAGGTGTTTATTTTACCTATTACATATCAAGAAAGAAGGGTTAATAAAAGTTAAATTTCAAAAATGTAGTTTGCAAAAACGCAGGAAATTAAAGGAATATAGTTAAGGTAGCATATTATGAAAGGAATGATGACAATGTTGAAAAAAAGAAATTTAAGTTTGCAAGTAAAACTTAGTATAATTATTTTATTATTTTCACTGTGTCCATTAATCTTAGTTTCCACAATTTTTATTAATTTCACCTCAAAAAGTATAATAACAGAACAGAAAAGTGCATCAAATAAGCAACTCGAAATGTTTAATGCTAATATCGATTCAATCTTTGAGGAATTATTAAACAATGTTAGTGGATTTGCAAATTAGTCAATAATAAAAAAGGCAGATGCTAC
>JAQVIB010000093.1 GCA_028695945.1 Lachnospiraceae bacterium | reverse complement strand
CAGTTCAACTACCAGAACCATTACACCTGGTTCCTATAGGTATGTGAGGTTGTACATTACCAAGGGAAACCAAAGCAATAACTATTGGGCTTCTGTTTCAGAATTCAAGGTATATGCGGTTTCGCCGGTAGTAACCTCGGTTGTTGTGCCCGCAGCAAAAACCTATGTAACAGGGGAAAATATGGATTTTACAGTTGTCAATGACGTTTCGATTTTGTATAAAAACGGCGTTTAAATTTTGCTGGTTTTTGGCAAAAAATTATTCCTGTTTTTCAAACAACGTATTTATTATATTTTTACTTTTCATCATCTCCTTACGCTCCTTCAACCGGTAGCTCTCTCCCTTTATACTTACCACTTGGCAGTGGTGCAGGATTCTATCAAGTATAGCTGAGGCTATTGTTATATCTGAAAAGACCTCATTCCATGAGGAAAATGCCTTATTTGAGGTAAATATGGTGCTGTTTTTTTCATACCTTTTTGTAATTAATTGAAAAAATAGATTTGCCCCTTGTATA
This sequence comes from Lachnospiraceae bacterium, assembly GCA_028695945.1. Lineage (GTDB taxonomy): Bacteria > Bacillota > Clostridia > Lachnospirales > Anaerotignaceae > UBA8514. Next base: position 7,207 of record JAQVIB010000093.1, on the reverse strand, counting down.
TCCATAGGCAGGTAGCCTATTTCATCAATAATCAGCACCTTATACTTTGCAAAGGTCTTTAATCTTTCCTGCAGACGATTTTCGTAGTGTGCTTTGTTTAACTGGCTGATTAGATTGTGGCAGTTTATGTAATAGGTAGAATATCTATTTTGCGCTGCAATCATACCAAGTGCCACTGCTAAGTGAGTTTTCCCCACACCAGGTGTTCCTAAAAAGACTACATTTTCTTTGTTCTCTACAAATCACATGGTAGCTAGCTCCATTATCTGCTCCTTGTCTATGCTGGGCTGAAAAGAAAAATCAAACATATTTAATGTTTTCCTAAAGGGAAAGCCCGACATTTGAATCTGATTATCAACAGCCCTTGTTTGCTTTGCATTTGCTTCTTGGGTTAAAATATGGTCCAGCACATCAACAATGTTAGTTTTATCATGAATTGCCTGCTCTAGGTAATTATCTATGATGGTAAGGGTATTTTTCATATTCAGCGTCTGAAGATTATTTTTAATTCTTTCATATGCAATTTCACTCATCAGATTTCGCCTCCCATTAATTCGTCGTATTGGTTCAAACTATGCTTTGGCGATGGAAAATCTACAAGGTTACCATTATACAAAAGGGTGTTTTCTGTATCAAAGGTTTGCTTATACAGTAACTTTTTATAGTGCTCCTTATTGACCACCATATCATTTTTGTTGTATGATAACCTATGCAGAGATATCTGCTTACCTTGGTGATATGCCGCAAGCATGTTGTCCAGAACTATGACTGCAACATCCATGCCTATGTATTCTGCTGGAACGGAATATTTATTGCCGGCATAGCTGATGAAGCAGTCTTTTTCAACTCTTCTAAGATTAATTTTATCAATAATATACTCTCTTTTTAGTGGCTGAAGGTTTTCTTTTGGAAGCCTCTCAAATGGAATCTCATTGGTTGTGCCATGAACTTTATTGTTTACCTTATTACACCATGAAATGGCTTGGTTATTCAGGTCTTCCAGTGAATCGTACTTAATGCCAGTCATAAAGTTGTCCCTAACATATGCAACAGTGCGTTCCACCTTGCCCTTTGTTTGGCCTCTGTATGGACGGCATAAAACAGGCTTATATCCATAAAATCCAGCAAAATCCTCGAACTGCTTATTTAGTTCGCTGTCCTCCTGCTTCAGCAGACGCTTAACAACAACTTGCTTCATGTTGTCATAGAGAATTTCCTCAGGATACCCACCAAAATATCTAAATGCATTTATGTGACATCTTATAAGCGTATTTGTAGTCATGTCTGTAACGAACTCAATATATCTGGTTCTTGAATACCCTAAAATCATAAGAAAACAATATAGTTTCTTATATTCGCCGTTTTGAAGCACCCTATAGTTTTCAAAAAATCCCCAGTCTACCTGCCCCTGAAGACCCGGCATGGTTTCAAAACGTACAGTTGCCTTTTCTGCTAACTGAGTCTTTTTAGAAGATACATATTCCCTTACTATTGTATATTTGCATGCACAGCCTTGCTCTGTTAGTTTTTCATGGATTCTTACTGCACTGTAAGGAGCTTCGTCAAGCCAAGCATCAATTAGGCTTTTATAAGGGTCTAATTTTGATGGCTTCGGTGCTGATAATTCATAGACCGGCTTTGTCTCCGATTCATCATATTTTTTGGCAGTGCGAGGGTCAATATGATATTTTCTAGCTATCTCTGTGTAACTTAATCCTTTTTTTCTATCGCTTCTAATACTCATCCAATATTGTCCTTTCATTCCGCTACACTCCTCTACAAGTTTTTTTGAGTGTAACATAGATTATTTTCCTGCCGCCATAAAACTGCAAAATTTAATCGCTGTTTTCTTACATTTTATCACCGTCGTTGACAATTATGGAGTTCAAGCATTACGTGCGCAACAAAATTTCCCCATTACTGGCACATTTTTAAATTCAGTTTTCATTGAAAATCTTGCTAAAATAAAAAAGGCGGCGGCAATTACAAACAGAAAGATAAATTGGTTGGATGGGAAAAAAGCAGAGGCAATTATAAAAGCCTGTGATGAGGTTATAATTGGAAAATTCCACGAGGAATTTATTGTAGATGCAATTCAGGGCGGAGCAGGAACCAGTGCCAATATGAACATGAACGAGGTGATAGCCAATCGTGGCAACGAGTTAATGGGTGGTACAAAAGGCAGTTATTCAAAAGTTCACCCAAATGACCATGTAAACATGTGCCAGTCTACCAATGATGTAATTCCTACAGCTGGAAAGCTTACAGTAATTCACCTTGCTAAAGAATTGATAGGGGAATTGGAAAAATTAGAAAAAGAGTTGCTTAACAAGTCCGTTGAATTTGATGATGTTTTAAAAATGGGAAGAACTCAGTTGCAAGACGCAGTGCCAATGCGTGTAGGGCAAGCTTTTCATGCCTATGCCTCTATGATAAGCAGGGATAAAAAACGGATTAAAAATTCCCTTGTAGAAATGTATACAGTAAATCTTGGGGCAACAGCCATTGGCAGTGGCGTGAATGCAAATGAGGCATACATAGAAAATATTGTTCCTTGCCTTGGAAAAATAACAGGCTACCCTTTAACACAGGCACAAGACCTTTTTGATGCCACCCAAAATTTAGATGGCTTTGTAATAGTGTCTGGTGTGTTAAAGGCTTGTGCAGTGAATTTATCTAAAATGTGCAACGATTTAAGGTTGCTATCCAGTGGGCCAAAAACAGGAATTGGAGAATTATATTTACCAGAACGCCAAAATGGCTCCTCTATAATGCCGGGTAAAATAAATCCTGTAATTCCAGAGGTAGTAAATCAAGTTGCATTTCATGTAATTGGTCATGACACTACAATTACTTTGGCAGCAGAGGCGGGGCAGATGGAGTTAAATGCATTTGAGCCAATAGTTTTCTATAATCTTTTTGAGTCTCTTTCAATGTTAAAGCATGCAGTAAATACCCTAACCAATAATTGCATTAAGGGAATAAAAGTAAACAAAGAACGTTGCTATAATATGGTAAACGAAAGTGCAGGTATTGCAACTGTCCTTTGCCCCTATATTGGATATACAAAGTCTGCAGAGGTAGTGAAAATGGCACTCAAAACAGGAAAAAATGTAAGAACTATTGTGTTGGAAAATGGAATTATGAGTGAAAATGCATTGGAAAGAGCATTAGACCCTTATTCTGCAACACAGTGGAAAGAAGTTAGAAAAAAGCCCATTTCATAAAAATAGGGAATGCAAAAATGCAGTAGACAGGATATATTACTATTGACTATAATTAACAAAAACTATTTCTGGAGGCTTAAAATGGATGAAATTAAAAATGTAACAATTGTTAAGAAAGCCAATGTTTATTACGACGGAAAGGTAACTAGCCGTACTGTTGTTTTTGAAGATGGTTCAAGAAAAACCCTTGGCATTATTCTTCCAGGGGAATATGAATTTGGAACAGGGGCAAAGGAACATATGGAAATATTGGCAGGTAAACTAAATGTGTTACTGCCAGATAGTGAAACATGGGTATGTTTTAAAGAAGGAGAAAGCTTTTATGTGCCTTCTAACAGCAAGTTTAAGGTTTCTGCCAAGGAAGTGGCAGACTACTGCTGTTCATATATAGAAGAGTAAAAGGGCAACTATTATAATATTTTCCTTATTGGGGAGGTACGCCAGTGGAATGGCAATCATTCTAACTTTTTTATTGACTATATTGGGTTGCTATGGTAAACTACCAAAGTTACAAATATGGTGATATTGGAAACGCACATTCTTCTGAATGATTAACGAACAACACATATTGTGTTTATTAATCATTTAGGAGGATTTTTTTATGCCAAAAACAAAGTTACAGGAGTTTATTTTTACAATTTTAATGGTGCTAGCAATGGTTTATACCATGATTTGCTACAATATTGCCCTTAATATTGGTGGAATGGGGAATAAAGTATTTTTAGCCGCTTTCCACGAACTGGTCTTTATGGGCCCTATTGCATTCGTTCTGGATTTCTTCATAGTGGCACATATTGCCACTAAAAAAGCTTTCGCAATAGTAGATATGGAAAAAAACCATCCATTTATGTTGGTATTGGCTATTTCGTCTATTTCCGTTGCATTTATGTGTCCCCTTATGAGTTTGGTTGCCACAATTTTATTTAAAAATGCCGGAAGTCAAATTGTTGCCGTGTGGCTTCAGACAACAGCGTTTAATTTCCCTATGGCATTTTTTGCACAAATATTTTTTGTAGGACCTTTTGTGAGGTTTATCTTTAGTAAAATCATCAAGGTAGGTGTTTTTTCAGCAGAATAAAAGATATGAAAAGGATTTTTAAGATTATTACCATTTGAATGCTTGAAAAAGCCGGTCTAATAAAATTTACATTTCACGCACCAAGGCACATTTTTGCCACAAGGACAATGTATGTAGATGATTTAGAGGTTGGAGTGGAATAAAGTAAAATTCTTTTAATTAAAGGGTGTAAATACTGTTTTATCCTTAACAAAATAGGCAGTTGGACTAAATGTCCAACTGCCTATTTTGTATAAAGAAGCTTTAAGACTATGTAATGATGAAGCTTTCTGTTGTGTAAAGCCATTTTTTTTATTTTCAGGCTGAACGAAAGGATTGAAGGAGATTGGCAAGCTCACTTGTGCTAATCTCCAAATCCCAAGAAATGTGTCGAAGAGAACTTCCGCCTGAAAGATGTGCAAATATTTCCCGTGTCATAACGCCACCTTTTAGCTTTTGTGGAAGTTCCAGCCTAATGGGTTTCTCCGAAAGGAACTTTTCTGTTGGTAACTGGAGAGAAAGGGGTTGTTCTGCTTGGGTGATTTCCTCACCCCAAACAATAGTGACCATTTCAATGGGGAAGTCCGCCAAGGAGATAAAACTGCAAATAATTTTATACCAATCAAAGCCTACCGAGGAGATGTACAGGAGCACCTCTCTGGAGGAGGTATCTTTGGAATACATACCGCCATAACGTGCCCGTAGGAACTCTTGGTTTAATTCAGCAGAAACTTCGCCCAACAGGGTTGTTAGGTTCAGTTTTTCTGTGGGAATTGCCTGAATTTCCGCCCAATGCTCTGTGACAAACGCCTGCAAGTTGGTGATGTAGGTGTTAGGGTAATTCATGTTCAATACATTGGAGGGTACATTGCCATTAACTGGAACAGAAGCCATCCATGCGGCAACTGTTTCTAGAGCAAGCTGCCGAGATTCCTGGTGATGTGTATTAGTATAAAGCCACTCCGCCGCCGCCAAAGTTTCTTCCATATTTTCAGCATTGGCGTAAAAATGCTGTGTGCAGGGGAAGATGCTACCATCGTTACGAATCATCCATACTGTATTCATCAGCTCACCTCTTGTTTTAATATAATGATACCAAGCACCAAAAATTCAGGGAAAAATATTGTTCAATCTTTTGCTGTTGAAATTTAAGCATGGCAAGAACCGCCAGTAATCTTTTCCGTCAAGTAATCAATTTCATTAAGACCTTTTGGAAAGACGATTAAATCATCTTTAAGCACTGAATGTATTGCATCAAGGGATTTAACGCCGTTGTCAGTGGATTTTCCATAGACCAATAGCTTTGTGCACCCATATAGCCCAAGAGGATATGAATATATATCGCAGTCAAAAATTTCACTCATAACGCTTAGGTATTCTCTATAAGCGGCAAGAATTTCATCCTCTCTTGCGGACAAATTGGCATTATATTTTTTTAGCTGTTTTGCAACTTCAAGACTATTATATAGTTCTTCCTTAGACTGCCCAGTGTATTTCTTTTTAATTCGGCTGTCGTCTGCTTCTTTGGCTTCCACAAAGTACAGTTTCCCTGTGTTTTTGTGTAGGAAAAGCAAATCCACCTGTGTATTGGCATGAATTTCTTGGTTGTTTAGGAAAAGAGTAGGAAAACCAATCTCAATATCTAGCAAAATAATGCTAGAGTTTGCCCCTGCATAGGGTGAAAATTTACTGTAAATTTCAGAAAGCTGTGTGCGTTCCTTTATACCCCTTACGTTTTTAGACCATTCCAGGCAATCTTTTTTTATTTCTTCATAAGCGTCTTGGGTATCGGGATTAAAAAGTTTTTTATCTCTATTTGCTTTTGGTATTCCGTGAAGATTCCCATTATATTCACAGATACGTGCACCTTTGTAGTAAAAGTGAATACTTCCGTTATATCGAAGTGCAGGAAATACCTCTCCTTTCTCAATATCCCTTTTTAGAAATTTAAACCACGGCATTTTCTGTAACTGTTCAATTCCATCATGCCGATTATACGATTTTTCATAAAAAGAACGTTGAAATTTTCCCATATGCATGCCTCCCATGCGAAATAATATAAGAAAATTTTAGCATATTTTAGAAAAAAAGCAAGAGGCGTTGCGTCGTTGTATACAAAGCTTATAGGTTTTGAAAAGCCCTTGTATGCATACAGCATTACTACAAAAACCAGGATGCTTGGGTGGGTAAGATAGAAGATTTCTATAAAAAGTTTGGATAAGTAGATGAAACTAACTAAATAAGCGACAATACGTATGTCTTTTAATAAGAATGTGCTATGATAAAATAATATTACAAAGGAGGAAAACTACATGGAACTGACTAAAACATCTCGCATTCTTTCTATTTTTCATTTATTCCGTTATTGCAGTGAGGTTTCTTTTCAGGAAATAACGGAGTTACTGCCAGTAAGTCAAAAGACCGTTTATAGGGATATTCTATTGCTAAAGCAGGCGGGCGTTCTGCACATACGTTACTCTAAAAGGAGAAATGCGTTTGTTTTAATGGATACCCAGTTCCATGAACCCAGGTTTCCTGAAAACAAAACACATAAACTGTACCTTGAAAAAATCATACGGCTATGCACCTTAATGATAGAACTAGATGTGGAAAATCCCGTGGCTTGGTATCGGGCACATTACCCTACAATATCAGAACGCACACGACAGCGGGACTTTGCTCAGCTTTTTAAAATTGGCTATCGTATCCGTTATGAGCCCATGGACCCATGGGGTGAGCCTGGGCATTATAGATATGAAATTCCAGAAACCTATGGGTTGGAAACATTTTTAAGTAGAAAGTAGTGATGATATGGAAAAATGCAACATTCACACCATAACAGGAAAAGCGGTGGGAGGCTATATTTCCCAAAATCAGGTTTATCCAGAGTCAAAAGACGATTTATTTTATGATTTTTTATCCC
>JAQVIB010000092.1 GCA_028695945.1 Lachnospiraceae bacterium | reverse complement strand
CTCTTAACTCGGTATAGGTCTGTTCGCCTAAAAAGTCGTGCACTGCAGTAGCAACAGTGTCACCAGCTTTTTTATCTGGGCATACGGCGTCAACTTGATAGCCTAACATTGATAGAGCTTGAAAAGGTACCATTGTTTCGTAGTCCTCTGTGAAGTCACCACAAAGTAATAAAATTTTCTTTGCCATTTTGAATTCCCCCTTAAATTTTAGTATAAATTATACAAGTTCATTATATCACAATTTCCCAATTAATAACAATAGAACATCTTTTTATTTTGGCAAAAAAGTGTTAATATTAGAACGAGGAGAGTGATTATATGGAACTTATGGAAAGACTTAAACAAGCGGCGGATTATATAAAGGAAAGAACAAAATATTCGCCAAAAACTGGAGTTATTTTGGGTTCTGGGTTGGGTGAATTTGGTGATAGCCTTGAAAATGCGGAATACTACGATTATAAAGATGTTCCAAATCTTCCTGTTTCTACGGTTGTTGGGCATAAGGGTCGTTTTGTGGTAACAGACAATATTATTTGTATGCAAGGTCGATTTCACTTTTATGAGGGATATAAGCTTAACGATGTAACTTTTCCTATAAGGCTAATGAAATTGCTTGGAGTCGAAAAATTGATTGTAACTAATGCCGCAGGAGGAGTAAACACAAATTTTAGTGCAGGAGACTTAATGGTTATAACTGATCACATAAATATGATGGGTACAAACCCACTTATTGGGGAAAATTTAGATGATTTTGGTACAAGGTTTCCTGATATGAGCAATGGATATGACAAGGACATGATAGAAATTGCCATGAAAGCAGGAGAAAAACAAGGCTTGACACTAAAACAAGGAGTATATTGTGCAATGACTGGACCTAGTTTTGAAACACCTGCCGAGATAAGAATGGTGCGTGTTCTTGGTGGTGATGCAGTTGGTATGAGCACAGTTCCCGAGGTAATTATTGCCAACCATTGCGGAATAAGAGTATTAGGTATAAGCTGTATAACAAACTTGGCGGCAGGTGTTAGCCAACAGCCACTTAACCATGCAGAGGTTATCGAAACCACACAATTGGTGAAAGAGAAATTTATTGACCTCTTAAAGTCTATAGTTCAAGAAGTTTAAAAACTGTAATTTTAGACGTTAATAAATTCAAAAACTTTGTAACAATTAAATTATTTTGGTCAAAAAATACTAGTAAATAATGGATAATATTTTTAATAATTTTTGCATATATGCCTGAAATTCGTAGGATAATAGGGTTAACCAATATTTGTTGTAATTGCAAATGCAAATTTATATTTTTTTGGGGTTGACAATTTTTTTTTAGTATGCTAGTATATGAAACCAGATAGTTAAAGCATAAAGAATTTTTGACCATATTTGCTTTTGCAAATACAATCGGCCGGACGGACAGCCAGGTCAAATGCCGAAACGGCAACTTTCGTTGCCTTATTGATTGAGTTAAAAGCTCAAATTTTATAAGTTGGTTACTTAAAACCATATCACTTGTGAAACGGTCAATAAGAGTAGTAAAAGTAATTCTTGCTATATAGACTCTAACCCTTCTTAGATGAATAAATAAAAGCGGCAGTGCGTCGAAAATAAATAACGCATTTTTTGAAGATAGTTAAATCTCAAGTGATGAGTGGTTTTATACCACTTTGTTTGCTTGGGATTTTTTTGTTTTGCATTTGTGCAGAAAGGTGAATTATGGAAAATAAGCTGAAATTATATGGGTTTAATAACCTAACTAAATCACTTAGTTTTAACATTTATGATGTTTGTTATGCAAAAACAGAAAGAGAACAGCGGGATTACATTGCATATATTGATGAACAATATAATTCAGAGCGTTTAACTAACATTCTGTACCACCTAACAGAGATGATAGGTGCAACGGTTATTAGTGTTTCAAAGCAAGACTATGACCCACAAGGTGCTAGTGTAACATTTCTAATTGCAGAACAATCTATGGTTACTATGCAAGATGGTGAAGCAGTAGTGGCACATTTGGACAAAAGCCATGTTACTGTTCACACTTATCCTGAATTTCATCCAGATAATGCAATTTCAACCTTTAGGGTGGATATTGACGTTGCCACATGTGGAGAAATTACACCACTTAGTACTCTAGACTACCTTATTGGCAGTTTTGATTCGGATATTATCACTTTGGATTATAAGGTAAGAGGTTTTACGAGAGATATTAATGGGAAAAAACTTTTTATTGACCACGAAATTACCTCTATTCAGGACTATATCAATAAAGATACGCTTGGGAAGTATGATGCTATTGACATTAATGTTTATCAGTCAAATATCTTTCATACCAATTTACTTATTAAAAATATTGAACTTCAAAATTATTTATTTAATACAGATGTATATGAACTTCCGCCAAAAACAAGGTTGCAAATCAGCAGCAGCATTCATCAGGAAATGATTGAAATTTTTAGCGGCAGTAATGTATTTTCTAGGAAGGAAAAAGAAGATTGAAAACTTTAAAAATACAAGATAGAGCACCTATTATGGATGCCTTAAATGATTTTATTTCTTCAAGAGTTGTTCCTTTTGATGTTCCAGGGCATAAAAGAGGAAAAGGAAACAAGGAGCTAACAGAGTTTTTGGGTGAAAGATGTTTGACACTTGATGTAAACTCTATGAAACCACTGGACAACCTTTGCCATCCTGTATCTGTAATTAAGGAAGCAGAAGATTTAGCGGCAGAGGCTTTTGGGGCAAAGAATGCTTTCTTTATGGTAAGTGGCACAACCTCTGCGGTGCAGGCAATGATTATGTCTGTTTGCAAAAAAAATGATAAAATTATTCTTCCACGAAATGTACATAGAAGCGTAATTAATGCATTAATTCTTTGCGGTGCAGTTCCAGTTTATGTTAATCCAGAACTAAACCAACGCCTTGGTATTTCCCTGGGAATGTCACTTAAAGCAGTTGAAGAGGCTATTTTAAATAATCCAGATGCAAAAGCTGTACTGGTGAACAACCCAACCTACTATGGTATATGCTCTGATATTAAAGGGATAACTGCTCTTGCCCACAGCCATGGTATGAAGGTTTTGGCAGATGAAGCACACGGTACGCACTTCTATTTTGGCAAGGACATGCCCATTTCTGGTATGGCGGCAGGTGCGGATTTAGCCGCAGTTAGTATGCATAAATCTGGTGGCTCGCTAACACAAAGCTCAATACTTTTGGTAGGAGAAAATGTGAATCCACATTATGTGCGTCAAATTATAAATCTAACGCAAACCACAAGTGGCTCATACCTTTTACTTTCAAGCCTGGATATTTCCAGGAAAAAGCTTGCTTTAGATGGTGAAGATACCTTTAAGCAGGTGTCAGAAATGGCTAAGTATGCAAGAGATGAAATTAATAGCATTGGTGGCTACTACGCCTATTCTAAGGAATTGGTGAACGGTGATACAGTTTATGACTTTGATGCAACAAAGCTTTCAATTAATACCTTGGGTATTGGCATGGCAGGTATTGAGGTTTACGATATTTTACGTGATGAGTACGACATACAAATTGAGTTTGGTGACATTGGAAACATTCTAGCTTATATTTCTATTGGAGATAGCCAGAAAAATTTGGAGCGACTTGTTAGTGCTTTGGCAGAGATTAAACGCATATATCAAAAAGACAAAACAGGTATGCTTGACCATGAATATATAAATCCAACTGTACTGGTAGCTCCACAGGAGGCTTTTTATTCTGAAAAGGAATTGGTTGCACTTGAGGACAGTGTTGGCAAAATTTGTACGGAATTTGTAATGTGCTATCCACCTGGAATTCCAATTCTTGCACCTGGTGAATTAATTACGCAGGAGATTATAGCTTACATTAAGTATGCAAAAGAAAAAGGATGTTTGTTAACAGGAACGGAAGATTTGGAAGCAAACAAAATTAATATTTTGAAAGGAGGTTGCTAAATTGGACTTATGGTATTCGGAGTTTCACACAAAAAATGTTAAATTTTCTATAAAAGTAGATAAACAACTTTATAGTCATAAAAGTGAGTTTCAAGCAATTGACATATTTGAATCTGAAGAATTTGGCAGATTTTTAACTCTTGATGGATATATGATGTTAACCGAAAAGGATGAATTCATCTACCATGAAATGATTGTGCATACCCCTATGGCTGTCCATCCAGAGGCCAAAAATATTTTAGTTATTGGTGCTGGTGATGGCGGTGTTGCAAGGGAACTTTCAAAATACAAAGGCATTGAAACTATTGATATTGTTGAAATTGATGAAGAAGTTATTAGTGTATGCAAGAAATTTCTTCCTAAAACTGCGTGCGGTTTTGAAGATGAACGAGTTACTCTGTATTTCCAAGATGGACTTAAATTTATTAGAAAATATGAAAATTATTATGATTTGATTATCGTAGACTCAACTGACCCATTTGGTCCAGGAGAGGGTCTTTTTTCAAAGGAGTTCTACGGAAACTGTTTTAAAGCGTTAAGAGAAGATGGAATTATGGTTAATCAGCATGAAAGCCCATTCTATAAAGACGATGCAACGGCAATGCTAAGGGCACATAAACGTATTGTGGAATCATTTCCAATAAGTCGTGTGTATCAGGCACATATCCCAACATATCCATCTGGACATTGGTTGTTTGGTTTTGCCTCAAAGAAGCATCAACCTTTGGCAGACTTAAATGAAAAACAATGGAATGAACTTAATATTGATACAAAATACTATAACACAAAGTTGCATATGGGTTCATTTGCATTACCAAATTACGTATGGGAGATGTTAAAAAATGTTGAATAGAAATATTGAAACATTTATCGGTTGCGATAAGGAATACGACGAAGCTGATATTGTGATTTTTGGAGCTCCATTTGATTCTACTACCTCCTATAGACCAGGAACACGCTTTGCTAGCAAGGTAATGCGTAGCGAATCCTTTGGGCTGGAGACTTATAGCCCATATAAGGATGCAGACCTTTATGACATGAGTATTTTCGACGGCGGAGATTTGGAACTTCCATTTGGAAACACTGAAAAAGTTTTAAAGCAAATTAAAGATTATGCTAGTCAGATTTTATCTGATGGGAAACTTCCGCTTATGATTGGTGGCGAGCATTTAGTAACTTTAGGTGCTGTTCGTGCAGTTAAGGAAAAGTACGAAGATTTGCATATTATTCATTTTGATGCACATGCTGACCTTAGGGAGGATTATTTAGAAGAAAAGTATTCTCATGCAACAGTGCTGAGAAGGTGTTACGACCTTGTAGGAAAAGGTAAAATTTTTCAGTTTGGGATACGTTCAGGCGAAAAAAGTGAATTCGTTTTTGCAAAAGACCATACTTATATGAACAAATTCAACTTTAATACCTTGGCAGAAACGGTAGAAAAGCTGAAAGGGAAGCCGGTGTATTTTACCTTAGACCTTGATGTACTTGACCCATCTGTGTTTCCAGGAACAGGAACACCAGAGGCCGGCGGTGTAACATTTATGGAGCTTATAAATTCTATTTCAAAGGTATGCACACTTAATATTGTTGGATGTGACATTAATGAATTGTCACCAATTTATGACCAAAGTGGGGCATCTACTGCTGTAGCTTGTAAGGTACTTCGGGAAATGCTGCTCTCTTTAAATAAAGTAGTTTAAAGTGTCTTATCATATCTCTACTTCGTAGGGTAAGAGTTTAATATAAAATATGTTGCCGAAGATATGGCGGAAATGGAGTAATTATTATGGGAAAAGCATTAATTATCGGTTGCGGAGGAGTTGCAAGTGTTGCAATTCACAAATGCTGTCAAAACAGCGACGTTTTTGAAGAAATTATGATTGCAAGCAGAACTAAAAGTAAATGTGATGCACTTAAAGCAAAATTAGATGGTGGAAAAACTAAAATTCAAACAGCACAAGTTGATGCTGATAATGTAGATGAATTGGTTGCTCTTATTACAGAATTTAAACCAGATGTTGTTTTAAATCTGGCTCTACCATATCAGGATTTAACAATTATGGATGCTTGCCTTGCAACTAAAACACATTACATTGACACAGCAAATTATGAGCCGAAAGATGAGGCTAAATTTGAATATAAATGGCAGTGGGCATACCGTGAAAAATTCGAAAAAGCTGGGATTACTGCACTTTTAGGAAGTGGATTTGACCCAGGTGTAACAGGTGTATTTTCTGCATATGCACAAAAACACCACTTTGATGAAATTAACTATATTGACATATTAGATGCAAATGCAGGCGACCATGGATATCCTTTCGCAACAAACTTCAATCCGGAAATAAACATTCGTGAAGTAAGTGCAAAGGGAAGCTATTGGGAAAATGGCGAATGGGTAGAAACAGAGCCAATGGAAATTAAAAGAGTATATAATTTCCCGGAAATAGGTGAAAAAGATATGTACTTACTTCATCATGAGGAATTAGAGTCGTTGGCACTTAACATTAAAGGAATAAAGCGTATTCGTTTCTTCATGACGTTTGGTCAAAGCTATATTACACATTTAAAATGCCTTGAAAATGTAGGTATGACATCAATTGAACCAATTGAGTTTGAAGGAAAGCAAATTATTCCTCTTCAATTTTTGAAGGCAGTTTTGCCAGACCCATCAACATTAGGGCCACGTACAAAAGGAAAAACTAATATTGGCTGTATTTTTACAGGCAAAAAAGATGGCAAAGAGAAGTTATATTATATTTACAACGTGTGCGACCATGAAGAATGCTACCGAGAGGTTGAATCTCAGGCTATTTCTTACACAACTGGTGTACCAGCAATGATTGGTGCTATGTTAGTAATGAACGGTACATGGAACAAGCCAGGGGTGCATAATATAGAGGAATTTGACCCAGACCCATTTATGGATGCACTTAACAAGTGGGGCTTGCCTTGGCAGGAAAGCTTCAACCCAGAGTTGGTAGACTAGGAGTAGATATGGATTTTAACATTAACCAAATTTCCACACCGTATTATATTGTGGACGAAAATTTACTGATTAAAAACTTGGAAATACTGAAACAAGTAATAGACCGCACTGGGTGTAAAATATTACTTGCACAGAAGGCATTTTCAATGTATTCACTTTACCCTTTAATTGGCAAGTATTTAGATGGAGCTACTGCCAGTGGTTTGTTTGAAGCACGACTTGGGTACCAGGAGATGGGTAAGGAAAATCATATTTTTTCACCTGCCTATCTAGATAGTGAATTTGATGAAATTACAGACATTTGTGGGCATATTGTATTCAATTCCTTTGCACAACTTAGCAAATTTAAGGGGAAAGCACTTAGTAAGGGTAGAAAAATTGGACTTAGGGTGAATCCTGAATTTTCAACAGGAGAACATACTCTTTATGACCCTTGCAGTGAAGGTTCACGCCTTGGGATTACAAAGAAAAATTTTGATGCAAGTTCTCTTGATGGTGTTAGTGGATTGCATTTTCATACACTTTGCGAGCAAAATTCAAATGACTTAGTTAAAACACTAAATGCTTTTGAGGAAAAGTTTGGTGAGTTTTTGCCACAAATGGAGTGGGTTAATTTTGGCGGTGGCCACCACATTACCCGTGAAGATTATGATGTTGAAACACTTATTAATGTAATTAATAGGTTCAAAAAAAATTATAATGTACAAGTTTATTTGGAACCAGGTGAAGCTGTTGTTTTAAACACAGGCTACTTAGTAAGTACGGTGTTAGATGTATTTGAAAATAGCATACAGCTTGCTATTCTGGATGCTTCAGCTGCTTGTCATATGCCGGATGTTTTGGAAATGCCATACCGCCCTAACATTGTGGGCAGCGGGGAAGCAGGCCAGAAAGACTTTACCTACAGGCTAGGAGGAAACACTTGTCTTGCTGGCGATATTATTGGCAATTATTCTTTTGATAAGCCATTAAATGTTG
>JAQVIB010000091.1 GCA_028695945.1 Lachnospiraceae bacterium | reverse complement strand
CTACATTCATAAATATTTCTCCAAAATCCGTTTTTATTGCATAAGACTTACTTTCCATTCCTGTAATGCTTACTGACAAATCCTTTCCGTGGAACACTAATGGCGGTGATACACGAAGACCAAGTGACTGATTTAAACCATTTAATAATGAGCATGCATTTCCAGATATAATATTTGCAGTTTCACTTAAAAACATTACCGCATCTTCAACGGAACTGCTTTCCCCAAAAGTTACAATCTTTGTAATCGCTATAGCCATATCTTCAGACATATCTATAAGAAACCTTCCACTGTGTCTGCCAATCATACCTACCGCAACTGTAATTCCAAAGGATTTTATAGAATAAACATTTTCGGCCTCAATTTCCTCTAGCACTACATTTCCACCAATTGTTCTTTTTAGCTGATTATACATTGTCTCCTTAAATACCTCTGGATAATGTTTCATTAATTTTTCATACAGTTCGTCTCCTGCAAATAGCCTTTCAATTGCTGAACCTAACTCATCCTCATCAACAGGTTTTTGTAAATATGCTTTCAATCCCGCCCTCTGTGCCATTTTTATAATTTCTTTATCCATCATAGAGCTAATTGCTATTATTTTAATACTGTTGTCATCCTTTAGTATTGCTTTGGAACACTCTATGCCATCTCCATCAGGCAACGTCATATCCATCGTAATTAAATCAGGTTTCAGTTCTTTTGCCAATTCTATAGCCTCTTTTACATTTAAAGCTGAACCTACAACCTCAAGACCTATTTTTTCAAGAATCCTCTTTAAAACTGCTGTTGAAAAACTAGAATCGTCTACTAACATTACTCTTATATTTTTCATATAAACACCGCCTTCTGATAGAATATGTGATAAATTTCAATTTCAAACAAAAACTAATCAAGTTTTCAATAGTTTTATAATTACATACTACTATAATATCATTAATAGGTATGTTAATTCAATTAATATTTTACTTAAAACCATTTTTTTTGCTTTTTCCTAAATCTCTACCAATTTATTACTAACATTATTTAAGCGGATGTATAACAAAATAGGGTATCTTCAAATAGGTCTTGTAAACCTTGAAGATACCCACATTTTATTTTCGTTAATTTTTATGATGAATTTTAGCCAATAAACTCATTGTCAATAATGGTAAGTACTTCATCAAGCTTAAGAAGCTCTTCTGTTAATTGTTCCTCTGTAATAATAAGTGGAGGACAAATAAACACCATATTTTCATGGGAATACGTCATAAATCCCTTCTCTTTTAACTTTCCAATTACTTTGCCCATAATTCCGTAAGGGTCTTTCCCGTAAGGAACTAAAGGTTCTTTTGTTGCTTTATCCTTAACCAGCTCCACAGCAGAGAACAAGCCTATATATCTTACATCTCCAACACATGGGTGTGATGCCTTCATTTTCTCTAGCTTTTCACCTAAAACTTTACCTACTTTGTTTACATTTTCAAGTATATTCGCTTCTTTGTAATAGTTAACACATGCAACGCCTGCCGCACATGCTAATGGATGTCCGCTGTATGTTAAACCGCATGATAAAAAGTTGTCGTCAAAATGCTCTGCAATTTTCTTACTTACAACTACACCACCAAGTGGAACATATCCGCAAGTTACGCCCTTTGCAAATGTAACAATGTCTGGCTTAACATCAAAATTCTGGAAACCGAACATTTTGCCTGTTCTTCCCCATCCAGCCATAACTTCATCGCAAATCATCATAATGCCGAATTCGTCACATATTTCTCTTACTCCTGGCAAATAACCCTTTGGAGGAATAATTATACCATTAGAACCTGTTACTGTTTCCAAAACAATAGCTGCAATGCTGTCATAGCCTTCATAAGCAATTTGTTCTCTCAGCTTTGTTAAATAGTATTTTGTAGCTGCTTCTTCAGATTCAAAATCAACTGCTTCTCTGTAAATGTAAGGGTCAAAAAACTTAACAAACCCTGGAATACCTGGCTCTAATGTGTAACGTCTTGGCTCGCCTGTTAAATTGCCTGCACCAAATGAAGAACCATGATAACTGCGGTATCTGCTAAAAACCTTGTATTTGCCTGTAAACATACGAGCAATTTTAATGGCATTTTCATTGGACTCTGCACCAGCATTTGTAAAAAATACCTTACCCATATTATCTGGCATAAGGTCAATTATCATTTTAGCTAAAGTTGCTCTGGATTCCGAACCATAAGAAGGACCAATAAAGCAAAATTTATCTACTTGTTCCTTTATTGCTTCATTTATTGCCTTATTTCCGAAACCCACGTTTAAGTTAACCAACTGTGATGACATATCTGTATATCTGTTGCCATCATAATCCCAAAAATAAATTCCTTCTGCTTTTTCAACTGGAATTGGGTTAATACCTTTTTGTTTGCTCCATGATTGTAAATTGTATTGCTTTGATGTACTTTTAATTTCTTCACCTGTCACAAAATCATCTCCTTGTATTTTATCAAAGAAAACTAGGTTTGTTCTACTGAACAACACCCATTGCCATTTAACTGTCACACAAACTATTATAATCAGTATTTTTTTATTATTCAATCCCATATTGAACATAATTTAATGTTCAATCGCACAAAACCAATATATTATGCTCACCTATTTCATAGTATGTCTTTAATTAAGAATCCAATACTGCATCTTACCTTCTCGTCCAAATTCAGCAGATTGTATCCTGTAATTTTTTCTATTTTTTTAATCTGGTTATTTACAGTATTTCGGTGAATAAATTTTTGTTCACTAACCAGCTGAGGGCTACCGTTATTTTCTAAATAAGACTGTAAAAATCCCATTAAATCCGTATCATTTTCCATATCATACTGCTCTAATTTTCCAAATACATCATAATAAAATTCGTAAAGAGTTTTCTTATCCTTTACAGCCATAAGTACTTTGTAAATATCCAAATCATCATAATAATTTACACGTACATTTTTCTTTTTTGCCATTTCATTTGCATCAATTGCTCTATCAAAATTTGTATCTTGATTACTAAACCCTTGCATAATAGAGCTTACACCAATGTATATTAAAAATCCAGATTTCTCATTTCCTGTTAAATCCATAAGTTTATCAACAAACTTATGTACATTATCCATTTTGTTTTCAGATAAAACAACTACCAAATTATGCTGATACGTAAAAGAAATAAATAATTGCTGTCTTGTTCTTGCAATTTGTTCAACATACAATTTTAGCTTTTCCATGTTCACACTTTCATGGTCCCCATGTATATTATTTAAAGAAATATTTACAAAACAGAAATAACTTTCACGTGTAAAACCGTAACGCTCCATTTGCTGTATCTGTGTATCCAAATCTCCAATTTTAAAAATAATATCTTTAATTGTAGTAGAAATGCTTGTTTCAACATTTTGGTTATGAATAATTCTAGCACAGAAATCTCTTGTAATATCAACCATTCTAGTCTTCCAAGGAATAGTGAGTAGTGGTAAATTTACCTCATTGCAAAAATCAATTACTTCTTGTGGTATTGTTTTTATATATGGACCAATATTAATAACAAAAGCACTTGCTTTGGCTTCATAAATGTTCTTTGCAAACCTAACTAACCAATCATTATCTTTACACATATACCCAGCAATAAAAATAAGTTCATGACCATGTAAAAATGCTGAAACCTCTTCATCTTCAACAATATGCACCCATTCCACTAAATTATTTAGACCTTTATTTCCTGCTAAAAGCTTCATCTGGTACAATGCCCCACTGTTACTGTAAAGCTTACTTACTGCCAATGCCATAACATCACCCGTTCTAATTATGTTATATATTTTAAACATACAATAACTTTGCATTTATATTGTGAATTTTAACATATAACTTAGAACAATACTATTGCATTTATTCATTACACTTATTAATGTCATCTACACTAAGATAATAGTATTTCTGCCCTTGTTCTTCATAGGAATTAAATACACCACATATTTCTATTTCAGTATCGTTCTCTGGGTATTCGTCAGGATAAATATGTGAATTATCGCCCCAAATAAATTCAATTCCACTTTGACAACATGCTGTAGCGTCACTAATAATTACGTAATGATAGTACTTTTGGGTGTCCTCCAAGTATTCAGCATAATAAAGGCCTTTAATTTTTATTTTTTTACCAACATATTCGTCAGGGTTTAACATCATATTGTAAACCTCTGCATATACCATTGTACTGCTTAATACCGTCAAATCCACATCAAGATCTGCTAAACTATCCTCGTTCTGTGCTGGCACTTCAGCCTCTATTTCTGCTTTATTAGTTTCTGTATTCTGGGTTTTTTCAACATTTAAAGAACTTTCTTCTTTTTCAGGTAATGTACTGCTTTTTTCTCCACACCCCGTGCATGTTAAAGCCACCACAATAAAAATCATTATGTACTTTATCTTTCCCTTTTTCAACTTAAACCCCTTCCTTTGCTCTGCCAATAATACTAAACAAAAGAAACATTATAATATCAGCACAAACAATTGTAGAACCAACTGGTGTTGATGCCAATATTGAAATTAATATCCCTGTTACAGCACAAAAAACCGAAATAACTGCTGAACAAATTACTACACCTTTAAAGCTTTTAAATATACGCATGGCAGATAGTGCTGGAAAGATAATTAAAGCAGATATTAAAAGCGAACCAACTAAATTCATTGCCAATACGATTATAAGTGCCATAATTACTGCAATTAATGTGTTATATAAATTAGCTGGCACTCCTACCGCCTTTACAAAATCCTCATCAAACGTAACTGCAAAAATTTTATGATAGAAAAATATAAAAACAGCAATAACAATAATAGATATAACAATACACAGCTTTACCTCAAATGCAACTAATGTAAGTATGGATGTAGAACCAAATAATGTACTGCATACATCTCCAGATACATTAGCAGATTTAGAAAAGACATTCAAAACTAAATAACCTAAAGCCAATGCACCAACAGAAAGCATTGCAATTGCCGCATCTCCTTTTATTTTTGCATTTTGACTTGATTTTAATAGTACAACTGCGGTAATGGTGGTTATAGGCAGAATAATTAACATATTATCAGTAAAATTTAAAACTGTACCTAATGCCATTGCTCCAAATGCCACATGAGATAACCCATCACCAATAAAAGACATTCTTTTTAATACCAATGTAACGCCTAAAAGAGAGGAACAAAGTGCAATTAGTATACCCACCACTAACGCATACCTTACAAAAGGATATCCCATATAAAGTGCAAGTGTATCTATAATATTACTCATGGCAATTCGTTCCTTTCTCATTGTTAAAAAGTGTAAAAGCTTTACTACTTAAATATTCCTGGGTTGTTCCATAAAAATATTTATTTTTAGAAATATGAAGAACATGAGAGGCATATTTAACTGCCGCATCTATATCGTGTGATACCATAACAACGGTAAGCCCATTTTTGTTAAGATTTTCAATTAAATTATACAGCTCTTCGGTAACCTTAGGGTCAAGGCCAGTAACTGGTTCATCTAAAAACAATACCTTTTGTGCAGCACAAATTGCTCTTGCAAGCAGAACCCTTTGTTGCTGCCCACCAGATAATTCCCTGTAGCATTTCTTAGCCAATACATCAATGCCCAACTTTTCCATTGCATCCTTTGCCATCTTTTTTTCAGTGGAATTATATATTGGACGCATACCCATTTTATTTAAACAGCCTGACTGCACAATTTCCTTAACCGTTGCCGGGAAATCCTTTTGAAGTTCTGTCTGCTGTGGAAGATATCCAACATCAGCACCTTTAAGGTTTTCCCCTGTCAAAATATTACCGTCCATTGGGCTTTTAAGTTTGCACAAGGTCTTTAGCAATGTACTTTTTCCCGTTCCATTTTCTCCTACAATGCATAAGTAATCTCCACTATTAATAGCAAAGTTCAAATTCTTTGCAACTGCTTTTCCTTCATATCCCACAGTAACATTTTGACAAGTGAATAAAGCCATTTTCTGTTCCTCCTATTTGCTGTTCAAAGCACTTTTTAATACATCAAGATTTTCCTTCATAATAGAAAGATAAGTCGTTCCCTTTCCAACATCTTCACCTGTAACAGACTGCATTGAATTCATAACAAGAATTTTTTGGTCTTTGGCTGTTGTATTCTCCAAAACTGTTTCTGCAATTTTGTGGTTTGAATTTTCAATTACGCATATAGCTGGCAATTTTAATTCATCCATTTTGCCTGCTAAAAAAACAACAGTTTCAAAACTTGCTTCTGTTTCTGCTGAACAACCTACAAATGCTGCATAGTAGGATAGATTGTAATCATCTACAAAATATCTAAATGGGAATCTATCTCCAAATAAAACTGTTTTATACTCTGCATTATCCACTGCTTGCTGGAATTGACCATCAATTTCGCTTAACTGCTGTAAATATTTTTCTGTATTAGTTTTATAATTCTCTGCGTTCTTTTCATCTAATTTACAAAGGTTATCACCAATAGCTTTGCATAAAATTGATGCATTTTTAATAGAAAGCCAAACATGCTCATCATATTCTACCTCTTCTTCGCCTTCTTCAGCCTCTTCTTCCTCTGCCTGCATTCCTTCTACAACTTGTTCTTCTTTTATGCTGTCGCCAAGTACATCAAGTAAATTAATTACAACCATATCTTTGTTTGTGGCTTCCTTTAAACAATCCTCTACCCAACCGTCAGATTCTCCTCCAACATATATGAACATATCACAATCAGCAATTTTAACTATATCTTCCGCTGTTGGCTGGTAGCTGTGTAAATCCACACCATTATCTAACAGTAAAGTAATTTCTGCATTGTCATTATTTCCAACAATTCCTTTTACCCAATCATATTCAGGAAATATTGTACACACAATACTTAACTTATCTTTCGGGGAATTACTAGCAGGAGCATTACTCACAGCCTTCTGGCAACCCGCAAACGAAACCACACAAACACAAAGTGCAAAAATCATTGCTAATACTTTCCTTGCTTTAATCATATTATAGTACCTCCATATATTATTAAAAATACAAATCATTCACAATGGTAGCATAGAATAATATTACAGTCAACGATATTTGCAAATGATTTGCATTTATATTTACAGGTTTTTCTATAAGGAAAATTCAACCATTAAATCTTTTAGCATAAAAAATACTCCTTTAGTAATTTACAGTATTAAATACTGTATAACTAAAGGAGTACCCTATATTCCTAAATAATCAAACAAAATCATAATAAAGGCTTAAATACATACATGTTTTATTGCCATAATCTTTTGTAAATCTTAATTAAATCTTCCTTTGTAACCTCTTTAATTGTATTTGATGGACTTCCGCTTGCCATAGCATCTGTAGCCATCTTGTCCATTAAAGTATAAAACTCTTCCTTATTAATACCATATTCAGCCAAAGTTGGAATTTCACACTTTTTGCATATGTTAACTAACTCTTGTAAAAACGCCTTTGTGGCCTCTTCGTCAGAAGTGCTCTCATCTGCCGCACCAATTTCTCTTGCTATGGTAGCAAATCTGTCATAACAACCATCTACTACGTAGTCCAAACATTCCTTTATTAGCATTGCATTGGAAATTCCATGTGGAACATGAAATAATGCTCCAATCGGTCTGCTCATGCCATGAACAAGGGTTACTGAGGCATTATTAATACAAACGCCCGCTTCAAAAGCAGCTATAGACATTTCTTCCCTTGCTTTTTCATCTTCACCGTTGTTAAAAGCAATTGGCAAGTACTTAAAAATACGTTTAATTGCAGAAAGAGCAAACATATCTGTTAATGTGTTTCCCTTTCTTGAAGTATAAGCCTCAACAGCATGTGTTAACGCATCCATACCAGTAGCGGCAGTTGTATTTTTTGGAGAAGTTTTTGTAAATGCTGGGTCAACAATGGCCAATTTTGGCAACAACACATCACCTTTTAAAAGCATTTTA
>JAQVIB010000090.1 GCA_028695945.1 Lachnospiraceae bacterium | reverse complement strand
ATGCCAGAAAATTGAACAGGCTATGAACCCTATTTCTGTATATGCAGATTTATCTTCTTTTAAACTTTATATGGGCGATGTTGGGTTACTGGTTATGAAATCTGGTGTGCCACAGCAGACAATATTGACTGGTGAAGCCAACCTTTTTATGGGATCGGTTACAGAAAACTACGTTGCACAGGAATTGGTGGCTAATGGTCATATCCTGTTTTATTGGGCCAGTGAACATACGGCAGAGATTGACTTTGTTATGCAAAAAGAAAGAGATATAATAGGTATTGAGGTTAAGAAGGGGACGAAAGTAAGATCCAGAAGTCTTGGTGTTTTTGTGGAAAAGTATCAGCCTAGCTACTGTATCCGTTTTTCAGAAAAAAATTTTGGGCTTGAAAATGGGGTTAAGAGCGTGCCACTTTATGCGGCATTTTGTGTGTAAAAAGAACCACTAAGCAAACGGCAATCTGTCTTTTGCTTAGTGGTTTTGCATAGTTATTTAGTTTGTATGTAATTTCAGGCTGGTGTCTGTTGATCATTACAAATTGATTGCATGAATTCAATTATGTATACTTTGGGGATTTTAATAGCCTTTCCTACCTTAAAGTGCTTAATTTTATTATTGCGTATTAGATTGTAAGCACTGTTTCGACCAATGTTAAGCATTTCTTGTAGGTCAGATACTTCTACCACATCTGGGTAAGTGTTAAATAATTCGTTCATAAATTTCCTCCTTGTTAATATAAAATACATGTCTTAATTTGTGGTATATAAACAAATAATATATGTATAAAGTTTTCAAAAATTCATCTGTAATTGGCATATTCCAGACTACAGATTACTTAATATGCTATTGATCTTGTCTAATTCACGTTCTGCTGATTCTAATGACGTTATAGAAATGCTAGGCATTCTAGAGGGTTTAGGCATTCTAGGAATTCTAGGCGTTTTAGGAGTTCTAGAGGTTCTAGTCAAAGGAAGCTCATCTTCAGTAAAATCCAAATTTGTGTGTTGACGGGTTTTTGAGAAATGCTCATTGCGACCAGATGAAATCATTTCATCAAAGGGTACATCATACCACAATTTTACTGTTGGGATAACTAGCATGCGTTTGCCGGCAAGCTTTTTTGTCATTTTTTTACTGTGGTCAGTAGAAAGAACCCCAAGAGAGAGCAGAGCTTTGTTCAAAGATACTTTTGTCAAATTCCAATTCCCTAAGGACTTTTGCACTAACCTAAGAGCATAATCGGGATCAATATATGCGTTTCCTTTAAGAATACCATAACCAGCTTTTATTATATCACTGGATTTGGATGGAAAAGGTTTGTTTTCAGAGAATACTTTTACAATTACTTGGAACATAGCCTCTGGGTCGTTTATATTAAGAAGCCGTTCCATTTTGGCCTCTTGTCGAGTCAAAATTTCATGCATTTGTGACATAGAAGAATGCTGGAATTTCTTAATATCTACATTAACTTTAATAGAATCCATGTAATCAAGTAAAATATCCAGTGAAGTAGATAAAAAGCGCTCCGTTTCTGCCAGTCGAGGGGAAAGTCTCTTTCCAGTAAAATTATAGTAACCAATATTTTGTTTTATAGCGTCTATAATTTCTACTTTTCTTATTGCTGCCCACTGCAAAAAGTGAAGTACAAAGGTGCATAATAGGCTAGGATCTTGTTGAAGATAGGATAAATCCTCATTATCAACAGGATTGTCAAAATTTAAAATTACACATCGGGCGTTTGTGGAGTATGATTGTAGCGTATATTCAGCAGTTGCAATATACAAACACTTGGAAGTTATGGAAGTTGATTGTTGAGTTACTCGTTCTGAGTGATTTCCAATGACTCGAATTCGCTCACTCAAGCGTTCTTCCCTATGACGCATTTCAGCTTTACACTCGCTGGGGTGCAAGTCATCAAGTATAAAACAGCAGTCTTTAAACTTTTGCGTTTCGTTTTTTAAAGCTATTGATGATGACAATAGATCCATAATTCCAGTGGAAGATGATGATCCTCGATTATATAGGCTACATATTAGCCGTGCCAATGTTGTTTTCTTTGTTTGGGACTTCCCCACGCAATAGGTAGTGAAACATGGTGTATGACCAGCTTCTTCAAAAAATGAGTACAAGAGTGATGTAATTAGCGTCATTCCTAATACTAACGAGTTACTATTCAATTCTAACAAATCCAAAAAATAATTGCAGGATTTATACTTTTTAACTTTGGAATTGAATTCAAAATTAAGGGTTTGAAGTTCTGGACTGACTTTAAATTCAGTGCAATTCAATACACCGTTGCCAGTAATAATTTTGTTGCCAGCCACATAAACAGGTTCACCTTTATAGGTTGTCCAGCCCAGTTTGTCGAAATATGGAATGGTGGGTAGATTTAAAACTTGAATTTTCTCTCGTATAATTTTATAAATAACTGAGCCTGCTTTTGCCTTTGAAACAAAGATAGTGGCATTGATGTCAAAAGATTCCCAATCAAAAGTTAAAATCCGATTTAGGTTTAAGCAAATGGGCTTACTCGTGGTGCCGCTGGGGTACTGCAAAAAGAAGGTTACTTCATATTCAGTTGAACCTTCCTTGTCATAACATTTGACATCTTTAACGCAGGGTGAGAAATTACAAATTTTAATGTCTTCATTCTTTTCTTTGATATAGATACAACCATCTCTTAAAATGTTCATATATTTACCTCCTTAATTATTTATAAATATATTCTAAATCAATAGATGCGGTATTAATAGTCACTAGCCTGTCATTTTTTTACGAAAAATTGTACAAGAATTTTCCACTTTAAAGCGATAGATTAAGAGATTGAAATGAAAACTTGTATTGCCTGTGGTATGTCAATGAAGATGGAACAATATAAGCTGGATAATTTAATGGACTTTTAATTAATCCTAAGAAATTGAAAAAGAGATGGCAATGTGTGTTAAATGCTCAATTATTGAAAACGCTTATACTTGTTTTTATAATAAAGAGCAATTAACTGGTTTAGATTTTGATATTGACATTAGAAAAAGAGCAGTAATTCCCCTTAATTGAAGGAAATTATTGCTCTATATGTAGACGCTTATTTAATAATTGATCGAACCCATGCTGTTATTTAGTATAAAATAAGGCAGTATAGTAAAAAGAAATTCTCTTATAATCTGTGCCATGATTTTAGGTGATTACCTTTTTTAACTGCCATATGTTTAAACTTAAGGTTAAACTTAAAGAAATTTGCACGAACTTTTAAACGGCTAATTCTCCTGGTTGGGATTTGAATAAATTTTTTTGGAGAAATATTTTTAATCTCTTTAAAGTATTCCATTTCTTTTGGTGTTAAAGGAATTCCGCGAATTAATCCAAATTCGGAAGGCCACTGTTTATCAATAACTTCAAAACTTTTTTCTAAGTCTTGGAAAAAGGTTTCATCAATCCAGTTATAAATTTTTGGATAATAATTATTAAGTAACTTACCATAATTAGATGAAAATTTTTCATATAGTCTAGAGCTTAAAAGCAAAAACTGGTTATTAAAGGAATAGTGACGTTCCTCAATATCTTCTCTTGTTTTATCTTCTAATATTTTTTTTAAATAGCGTTCAAAAAGTTTTTTCCCTCCTAAATAGCTGTATTCAGATAAAATAGTATCCATAGTCTCCCTAATATATAATTTTTTATAAGCATGTTCAGATTCTAGGTCATTTGTATTTAATATTGCCATATTAAAAAGTGTTAATTTTGTATATGTATTGCAAATTCCTTCAAAATAATTTAATGCCTCTTCTTTGAGAAGTTTAGTCTCTTCTTGATAGTAAGAAGTATTGTCATAAGGCGTAAAATATTTAGAAAAAAGATTCTTATAGAAGGCTATAGTTTGGTCATAACTAAATGATGAATAATTGTTTTTTATAAATGGAGATTTCTTAAGCGTTTGTATTAATAGCATAGTAAGTTTTGGATAAAAAGTTGTTACATATTTAATTTTTTTCTTTTCTAAATAAAATATTCCTTTAAAAACATTATTAGAATTTAGTGAACTGAAATTATCTTGAATGGTTCGGTTTGAATTTCCTCCGTTTTCATTTCTGGTATTTTGAAATTCACAGAAATTTTGCCATTTCTGAATTTCTTTGAGGTGTAAGGTAGAGTGCCTTCTTCCAAATGTAGTATCAAGAAATACCCTTCTCATAAGTATACCTTGCCAAAAAACACAATCAGCTTCCCAGACGGAAAGTGATAGCTCTTTATACTTGCTGTTTGTAAACCTAGTTCTTGTCATATCATCATAATCATCCGTTAACATTTCAAATGCCATTTCCAATAATCGATAAGGAATTAATTCTTTTGAACAGTCATTGAGAAAATCCAACAAGTATTCTTTTCTAGGATGGTTGTGCAGAGCATTACTAACCCTTCGCATTCGTGGATTTTTAACTTTTAGTCTCTTTTGTTTTTTAAGGTTTATTTTATTTAGCCTCTGAATAGATTTATTATCAATTTTCATATTACCTCATCATCCTTCCCACAATTTTTTAGAAAACTGTGGGAAATTCCCACTTAGTCTCAAAAACATGTGGGAACCCTACAGTTTTTATAGAGCCATTGCATTTATTTATATAGATTCTTCCTACGGTTTTACCTCATCTATTTTTAATTAGTTTACACTAACTTTGTTATGAAATGCAACAATTATTTCATTTTCATTATTATTTATTTTCTTCAATTTCTTTCTGTTCCTTCTAATATTAAATATCATTAACTCATCTTCATTATGGTTATTTTAAATTATTGTTGTTAAGTTGTATTTTTTTAATCGCAAATAACATTATAATAAAAAATGAAAGGAAGGTGCATTATGTCAAAATTGACACACGAAGGATTTTCTACTCACACTTTTGAATTAAAGAAAAAAATAGACTATTTAAAGCTAAGAGACTTAAAAGCATTGGAGTATAAAAACAGCAAAGGAAGCTATCGGTTTTATTATGATGAGGCACATAGGATATACATAAGTGAAAGGTATAAGAATGTAGGTGTGCGTTTATATTTTCATGAAAATGGAGAAGGTCCATCACCACATATTCGCTTGATTATTAATCCTAGAATATTAATTGGTGATCTTTCCTATACAGGAATTTTTGAAAAAACCAATGAAAACTGGATAAAACTATTTTTAAATTTGGACAATATACTAAACGAACTGGGTTCAGACTATTCCTTTGAACATTTTACTGTATCAAGAATTGACTTATGCGTGAACCTTAAAGCAAATTTGCGTGATATAAATACAACTATGCGGCTAATAAGAAAATGCCGTATTCCTGAAGTATATGAAAGAGTATATTTTTCTTCCGAAGAAGAAAATGCTAAAGAAATGAACAAAAACAGTTTTCATGTGCGGAGAGATTACGATGAAGTTTCCATATATAACAAAGGCTTTCAAATGCAGCAGGAAGGTTTAGCAGAATATGGGGACGTTGATATACTGAGGTTTGAAGTACAGCTAAAGCGTAATGCAATTGTAAGGTTTTTACGCCAATATTATGGGTCACATTACATATCAAATAGAGAGATTTTAAACTTTTTTGCAGAAAGAATCCGTGATATTATGGGCTACAGATTAAAGGATTTCTTTACAAAAGGATACCATCTGCAGTATTCAGAGGCACAAAAAATTATTGACAGAAATACAATTTTTACAAGTAAAACAAGGCAGCGAATGAAACAACTTATTTACTATAGCAGTCAATGCAAAAACTTAAATATTGCAATAAAATATTTGGAAGATGAGTATTCCTTAAACAAAAAACAAATTGAGCAGTTGTTGAAAAATTTTGAAAAAATCAATTTAAGCCCCATTACATTAAAAAATAATAGCTTTGTTTTAAACCAACCAGGGGTTTTAGATATGTTGGGATTAAGCTTTTACCATGGAAATGAAACTGATTAAAATAAGAAACGATTGTTTTAATCAATAACCTCTTCATTCATGGAGTAAAGGAATGAATTGGTATCTATGAGATTCATGCCCTTAGAAATACAGTAAATTATGAGGCTATCACGCCTATCTCTTGGGTAAAGTTCACGGTTGCCAGTTCTTTTTAAAAAGGTCTGTGTTTCTTCAAAATTAAGCTCCAAGCCGAAAGACAAAGCAATAAATTTATTTCGTGAAGGAATTTTTTCTCCCCGAAAAATTTCATAACCATAGGTTCTATTTAGGTTTGCTAGTTTAATTACATCGGATTTTGTTTTATGTTTTAAATTCAGGAAATATAGCAGGTGTTCTAAAAAATTGCAGGTCAAAAATTCATTTTTATTTGTACTTAGAAAATCTTCTATTTTTTCTGATTTAATAAGGCAATTTGTAAGTTCTTTTGTTGTTTTTGATGACATAATTATCCCCCGTTGAGTTTTCGTTATAAAGATGATATCATAAAACTATTGGAAAAAATAGGGGGTGATTTATATTAGCCAGGTGGCAGAGGAATATTTTAGAGATACATATCAATTTTTACATACAATAAAGCAGAGTGAAAAATCAGAGATTTATTTGGTTCTTAATGTAGAGGAAAATAAAAAGTATATATTAAAAAAAGTATCCAATGGAATTCCCATATATTCTAATTTTAAACTAATGAACTTACGCTATATTCCAGCGGTTTATGATGTTATTGAAAATGATTTCGGGGCATGGGTAATTGAAGAATACATTGAAGGCATTTCTTTGGAGGAGCTACTAACAGATGTTGGTAAATTATCAGCAAAGGAAACAAAGGCATATATCATTCAGCTATGCAGTGCATTAAACGAATTGCATCAACAGGGGATTGTTCATAGAGATATTAAACCATCTAATATTCTAATTATGGATAATGAATCTATAAAGCTGATTGATTTTGATGCAGCCAGATTTGTAAAAGAAAATGCCCAGAAAGATACAAAATATCTTGGTACAGAGGGATATGCTGCTCCAGAACAATATGGATTTGGGCAAACAGATTTTAGAACTGACATCTACTCCTTAGGTGTTACCATGAAAGAAATGCTAGGCAATGATACTAGGAATGGGTATTTAGACAAGATTATTGGAAAATGTATCAGAAAAGACCCAGAAGATAGATTTTCATCGGTGAATCAAATTAAAAATGCCTTACAACGAAAAGGATTGAAATCTCAATTAATTTTTGCAGGGCTTAGTGTTTTTATTCTCTTGGGTATTAGCTTTATTTTTCATAATGCGTCCCAAACGGAAGAGGTGGTTCAGCAAGAGACGCTTCCATTGACTGATTTGAATAACAAACAGCCTTTAACTGATGGTGTTGGTGTATTATTGACGGACGAAGATATGATTAAATTATATAGCGACGCTATGGCAAAGAGAAATGAACTTTATTTATGGAGGGACAGAGCGGATACGCCAACGATGATATATGGTGAAGAGTATTATGTGCTTTCAGAAAAATATAATTCATGGGATAAAATTAAAACATTCTTTTCGGACACATGGAGCAAAACGGCTATTGAAGGCATTATAGGTGATTTATCTAACAGTGGTTTGGTAGAAAAGGACGGGTTACTGTATACGCTAGATGCAGACGGCGGGTCTATTCTTCAATACGAAAACGCAGAGGTTCTAAAGAGAACAAATAATGGAGCAAATGTAGAGGTCGTTTTGTCTGTACCAGGAGGGGACTATACACCTACGAGAGTTAAGGTAGAAGCGGTGCATGAGGACGATGGTTGGAAAATAGAAAGCTATGAAGATGTACTAGATTATGCAGTAGAAGACGAAGATTCGTATTATGACGGATATTCCTACTATAATTCAACTTACCAAGTAGGTTTTTATTATCCTCTTCGCTTTTTTGACTATAAGTATGAGCGGGAAAATGGGATTGAGCTTTCCTCTTTAGACGGTAATAGTATGAGCTTTTTTATTGAGAACAAGGGAGAGGAACGAAGCTTGGAGAAGT
>JAQVIB010000089.1 GCA_028695945.1 Lachnospiraceae bacterium | reverse complement strand
CAGGCTGTGGAAATAATAAGAAAATATTGGGAAGATGTTGCAATCACAACAGACATAATTGTTGGGTTCCCAGGTGAAACCGACGAGGATTTCAAGGAAAGCTATGAGTTTGCAAAAAAAGTTGGTGTTGCGAAAATACATGTCTTCCCATGTTCACCAAAAAAGGGTACCCCGGCAGAAAAAATGGATTGTCAGGTTATACCACAAGTGAAAGCAGAAAGAAGTCATATTCTTATTGAACTTAGCGACAAAATGGCACAGGATTTTATTAATAAATTTATTAATAAAGAGGTTGAAGTGCTTTTTGAGCAGAACCATAAAAAGAAAATATTTGAAGGTCATACTTCGAATTATATAAACGTTACTGTTGAAAGTGATGAAAATATTAAGAATAAAATTCAAATGGTAAGGCTAACAAATCCCCTAAATGAAAAGGTATTTGGCGAATTATGCTAAAAAATGTTGTTTTAACGGAGCTATTGAAAATAAATTGTGTTTGCATAATATGCCAATATATATTATCATTAGTTGTATGTATTTAATATTTCAATTCAATATATTGTTGTTTTACATTAGCAGTAAATACGGAGAGTGATTAACATGGACAAAAATCTGAATGAAACAATGCAGTTTGATGGACTGGCAAAAGAGCTTGACAACGAAGCTAAAAGAATTATACTTACTGTTTACGATGCACTTAAAGAAAAAGGTTATAACCCTGTTAATCAGATAGTTGGATATATTCTTTCCGGTGACCCTACTTATATTACCAGCTACAATAATGCCAGAGTGCTTATTCGCAAGCTTGAAAGAGATGAATTGCTAGAGGAACTGGTAGAAAATTATATAGCAAAGAACAATAAATAAGGTGTGATAATTTGCGTGTTTTAGGTTTGGATTATGGCGACAAAACTGTTGGTGTTGCTGTAAGTGACCCCTTTGGATGGACTGCACAGGGGCTGGAAATAATAAAAAGAAACAGTGAAAACGAATATAAGCAGAGCCTTGGAAGGCTGGCAGAACTAATAAAAGAATACGAAGTGGATACAATAGTACTTGGATACCCTTTGAACCTTGATGGTTCCGTTAGTGAAAGATGTAAAAAAACGGAAGCTTATAAAGAAAGAATTGAAAGAAGATTTACAGGAATACCCGTAGTTTTATGGGACGAGAGACTTAGCACTGTTGCGGCGGCAAACTTTTTAATGGAGGCTGGCTTAAACAATGGGCAAAGAAAAGGTGTAATAGACAAAATGGCTGCGGTATACATTTTGCAAGGATATCTGAACTCAATTAAAAAATAAAAGGAGATTACTAGAATGGGATTTGAAAATGATTTTGAAGAATTTGAAACAATTATGTTAACAGACGAGAATGGTGAAGAGGTTGAATTTGCTGTAATAGATGCAGTTGAGTCGGATGGACAAAGTTATATACTTGTACTTGAAGCAGAACTTTTGGATGACGAAAATGCAGAGGCAATGATACTTAAAAAGACTGCTGAAGATGGTGAAGAGGTAAATTACGAGCTTATTGAAGACGATGCTGAATTTGATAAAGTTGCAGAACTTTTTCAAAATGCAAACGATGAGTATGATGTTGAAATAGAAGACTAGCTAATAGTCTTTTAGATATAAATCCAATTTACAGATAAAGCGTAAGAAACTGGGCTGTAAATTTATCTTAGAATGATGGCGTGTTTGTGGTGTATTCATTTAAGATATAGGTTTAAGGCAGTCTTATTTGTGTATGCAAATTAATTTACCCATATACGGATGGGTTATTTAGGGTGCATAAAACAGTGTATTTTTGGAATTAATAAAAATAAAGCAGATAATTCTTGACGGTGAATTTTAGCTGTTAGGATTTTTATGTTGTGGACGGACAAATTATAATTATTAAAGAAGGAGGAGTTTTTTTGGCTACAAAAAAACCGAAACTTAAGGTAATATCCCTTGGTGGGCTTCAAGAGATCGGGAAAAACTTGACAGTTTTTGAGTATAATCAGGATATTATTATTGTAGACTGCGGATTAGCATTCCCAGAGGATGATATGTTGGGAATTGATTTGGTGATTCCAGATATTACGTATTTGAAAAGAAACATTGATAGAATTAGAGGTATTTTACTTACTCACGGGCATGAGGACCACATTGGTGCATTACCTTACGTTCTTAAAGAAATTAATGTGCCATTGTTTGGAACACGATTAACGCTTGGACTTTTGGAGAACAAGCTTAAAGAGCACGGTCTTATGGAAAGTACAACAAGACATGTAATTGTTCCAGGAGAGACTATTAAGCTTGGTCAGTTTAAGGTTGAGTTTATACACACAAATCATTCAATTGCAGATGCTGTTGCTATGGCTATTACAACACCTATTGGAACAATTGTTCACACAGGAGATTTTAAAATTGATTACACACCTATTGATGGTGACATTATTGATCTGCACCGTTTTGCAGAGCTTGGCAAAGAGGGCGTATTGTTGCTTTTAAGCGATAGTACAAATGCTGAAAGAAGAGGTTTTACAATATCAGAAAAAAGCGTTGGTGGTGTGTTTGATAAAATATTTGAAGATACACCGAAGAATAGAATTATGGTTGCTACATTCTCTTCAAACATACACCGTATTCAGCAGATAATTAATTCAGCACACAAAACAAAGCGTAAGGTTGCTATTATTGGAAGAAGTATGGTTAATGCGGTTAGAACAAGTACTGAACTTGAGTATCTTAATATTCCGCCAAATACCATTATTGATATATCAGAAATTAAAAACTATTCTGACGAACAGCTTGTAATTATTACAACTGGTTCTCAAGGGGAAACAATGAGTGCCCTCTCAAGAATAGCATCAAGTGACCATAGACAGGTTACGGTTAAGCCAGGAGATAAAATTATCATTAGTGCATCAAGCATACCTGGTAATGAAAAAAGCATCTTAAAGGTTATTAACGAGCTAATTAAAAGAGGGGCAGACGTGGTTTACGGAGATATGGAAGAAATTCATGTTTCTGGTCATGCACGTGAAGAAGAACTTAAGCTTATGCTTGCCTTAACAAAGCCACAATATTTTATGCCTGTTCATGGTGAATACATTCATCTTTCTGCACACAAAAAGCTTGCTATTTCAATGGGTATTCCAAAGGAAAATATTTTCCTTATGAGCATTGGTGAGGTTCTTGAGCTTTCTAAAAAGGAAGCAAGAGTAAATGGAACTGTTCCAAGCGGTCAGCTTCTGGTTGATGGTTTAGGTGTAGGCGATGTAGGAAATATTGTATTGCGTGACAGAAAGCATTTAAGTGAGGACGGTTTGATGGTGGTGGTTGTAAGTATGGAGAAACAAAGTGGAGCTATGCTTGCAGGGCCAGATATTATATCTCGTGGTTTTGTGTATGTTCGTGAGTCTGAAAAGCTTATGGAAGGTGCTAGAAAGGCAGTTGCCGATGCCCTTGACAAGTGCGACTTTTCTGGTACGGTTGGTTGGTCATATATCAAAAACCTTATTAGAGATACACTTAAGGATTATGTATGGCAAACAACAAAACGAAGCCCTATGATACTTCCTATAATAATGGAAGTGTAGAAATTAAACTGAAAAGTTAAAAAATATGCTTTTAAACAAGCTGCTTTAAGGTGAAAAATCATCTTAAAGTGGCTTTTTATGTGCTGTGGTTCTGTAGACAAACATAGTGTTTGCGTGTATACTAAAATAACTGAAAGGCGGGAATAAAATGGCAGAGGCAATTTCAAAAATTAAGGAAAAGCTTGAAG
This sequence comes from Lachnospiraceae bacterium, assembly GCA_028695945.1. Taxonomy (GTDB): domain Bacteria; phylum Bacillota; class Clostridia; order Lachnospirales; family Anaerotignaceae; genus UBA8514. Next base: position 4,195 of record JAQVIB010000089.1, on the reverse strand, counting down.
AGCTGGAAGTTACGGAAATTCCACAGGCAGTTGCAGAATTTATGGCAGATGAGAGAAAAGGTGTTATAAAGCTTGTTGCAAGTGCCCAAAAGCGGTATGAAAATTATTTGAATGAATTTAAACGCCTTGAAGAAATTTCTGCCTACGAAAAAGAGTGCTACCTAAATGGATGTACATATGTTGCAGGTATAGACGAGGTTGGAAGAGGGCCTTTGGCAGGGCCTGTAGTTACAGCAGTAGTTATATTGAAGCAAGGTGCAATGATAGAAGGAATAAACGACAGCAAAAAGCTTTCAGAGGCTAAAAGAGAAGAACTTTACGACATAATTGTAAAGGAAGCTGTGGATTATTCTATTGGTATTGTTTCTCCAGCGGAGATTGATGAAATAAACATACTTCAGGCAACCTACAAGGCTATGCAGCAATGTATAGTCGGGTTGAAGATTAAGCCAGATTATATTTTAGTTGATGCTGTAACAATACCCAATATAGAAATAAAACAAAAAGGCATTATTAAGGGTGATGCAAAAAGTATATCCATAGGTGCGGCAAGTATAATGGCTAAGGTAACTAGAGACAGGCTTATGAAGGATTACGCTGAAATATTTCCGGGATATGATTTTGAACAAAACAAAGGATATGGATCGCATAAACACATTGAGGCTATTAAGCAAATTGGAATTTGTCCAATTCACAGGCGTAGTTTTGTGAAAAATTTTTTGTGAGGTTACATATGGCTGGTAAAGAAGAAAATAAACAAAAAGGCGACTTTGGTGAAGAACTTGCAGCAAAAGTTTTGAAAAAAAAGGGATATACTATACTTGATAAAAACTTTAGGCTTAGAACTGGCGAAATAGATATAATTGCAAAACATAAAGGGTATATTGTGTTTGTGGAGGTAAAGTATAGGCAAAATACTGATAAAGGGAATCCGGCAGAGGCAGTAGATTACCGAAAGCAGCAAAAAATTATAGCTACAGCAAAAAACTATATCCAAAAAAATAGTCTTTATGATTGCGATTTCAGATTTGACGTAATGGAAATATTAGGAGGGGAAAAACCTCTTTACAGACACATTGAAAATGCCTTTGAGGAGTATTAAGAAAATGAAACTTTGTGAAAAAAACGGGGTGAAGTTTTTCACCTTTGAAAATATAGAAAAAACGGGAATTGTTAATCACTGCTTTTCAACAAGGGTTGGCGGCGTTAGTGAAGGAAAATTGTCAAGCCTAAATTTAGGCTACAACCGTGGTGATAATCGGGAAAGAGTTTCAGAAAATTTTAGACGCATTTGCCAAGTTAATGATATGGACCATAGGGAAATGGTTTTTGGAAAGCAGATACATGGTACCAAAATTAAAACAGTTACAAAGAATGACTGTGGCTGCGGTGTGGTTTTTGAAAGCAAAATTACTGATTTCGATGGATATATTACAAATGAACCGGATGTGGTTTTAGTTACATTCCATGCTGATTGTGTACCGTTGTTTTTTGTAGACCCGATTAAAAATGTAATTGGTCTTTCTCATTCTGGATGGAAAGGTACTGTAGGGAAAATGGCTAAGGTAACTGTTCAGGAAATGCAGAAGGTATTCGGCTGTAATCCCCAAAATATTGTTGCTGCAATTGGCCCATCAATTGGTGGCTGTTGTTTTCAAGTGGACAAGCCAGTAGCTGATGAGTTTATGTCAGAAATGATTTTTGCCAGCAAATATATATGTAATGACGAAAGTTCTGAAGGAAAATTTAAAATTGACCTTTGGGGCGTAAACCGAGAATTAATGATAGAAGCAGGAATACTTCCTGAAAATATAGAGGTAACAAACTACTGTACAATGTGCCATGACGATTTATTTTATTCTCATCGAAAAATGGGTGAAGAAAGAGGAAGTCTTGCGGCATTTCTCAGCTTAAAGAGTTAAGGAGTTTTAGCATTGAAGAAAAAAGAAAATGTAATAATAAAGGTAGAGAAGGACAGCATAGCAGAGGAACTTGGAATAGAACCAGGAGATATTCTTGTATCAATAAACGGCAAAGAAGTTCTGGATGTTTTTGACTATCGCTATCTTATAAATGATGAATATATTGAAATGGGTATCAAAACCATTCAAGGTGAGGAATGCATTGCAGAAATTGAGAAAGACTATGATGAAGATATTGGCATAGTTTTTGAAAGCGGATTGATGGATGATGCTAAAAGCTGTTCTAACAAATGCATATTTTGTTTTATAGACCAATTGCCTAAAGGTATGCGTGAAACTTTGTATTTTAAAGATGATGACAGCCGTCTTTCTTTTTTGCAAGGTAATTATGCTACCCTTACAAACATGAAGAAATCGGATATAGACCGAATTGTGTATTATCATCTTTCACCTATAAATATATCAGTTCATACTACGGATTTAGAACTTAGGAAAAAGATGCTGAACAATAAAAATGCTGATAAAGTTCTAACCCATATGCAGACCCTTGCAGATGCAGGCATTGAAATGAACTTGCAAATTGTGCTTTGTAATGGAATTAATGATGGGGCGGTGCTGGAAAAATCAATTTCGGACTTGTCAAAATTTTTCCCTCATGCAAAAAGTCTTTCAGTTGTTCCAATTGGCTTAACACGCTACAGAGAAGGTTTGTACCCAATGAAGCCTTTTGAAAAAGCAGATAGTGAGGCGGTTATAGACCTTATTGAAAAATGGCAGAAAAAACTGAAAGCTGAAATAGGAAGCTCCTTTGTATTTATTGCTGATGAGTTCTACTTAACAGCCGAAAGAGAATTTCCCACCGTTGAAAAATATGAAGATTTTCCGCAAATTGAAAACGGGGTAGGCATGATTTCTCTTATGAGAGATGAATTTAAAGCATACATGGAAGAGCTTACTGGTGACCAAAACCTTGAAAAAATAGTTAGCATTGCAACAGGAACTGCCGCTTTTGAATTTATAGATGGTCTTTGTAAAGAAATTATGGTAAAATATCCGAGGGTTAAAATTCAGGTTTTTCCCATAGAAAATGATTTTTTCGGTGGAAAGATTTCTGTTTCTGGTTTGCTTTGTGGATGCGACATAATAAACCAGCTTAAAAATAAGAAGTTGGGCGATTATTTATGTTTACCGCAAAATCTTTTAAGAAGTGGAGAGACTACCTTATTAGATGATTTAACTATTGATGATATAGAAAGAGAGCTAGAAGTTAAAGTAAGAATTACTAAGGAAAGCGGAGAAGATTTTGTAAGGACAATTTTGGAGTAAACCTTAGCGAAGGTTTATATGGATTGGAACAATAGTTCCAAGGCTTTAATAGGAGGAAAATAAATGGGAAAACCGATTGTAGCAGTTGTAGGACGACCTAATGTGGGTAAATCTACATTATTTAATAAACTTGCGGGTGAAAGAATATCTATAGTACAGGATACGCCAGGTGTAACACGTGACAGAATCTATGCTGATGTTGAGTGGTTAAACCATAAATTTACACTGATAGATACTGGTGGTATGGAACCTAATGCAGAGGACGTTATTTTAAGACAAATTCTTCAGCAGGCGGAAATTGCCATTGAAACTGCCGATGTAATTATTTTTGTTTGCGACATTAAGCAAGGCGTTATTGATGATGATATGCAGGTTGCAAACATTTTAAGGCGTACAAAGAAACCGGTTGTTCTTGCAATTAACAAAGTGGATGATATGAGACGGGATAACCTTGAGATATACGAATTTTTCAGCCTTGGAATTGGTGAGCCTATTCCTATTTCAGCTGGGCAGATGCTTGGTTTGGGTGACCTTTTAGACGCAGTTGTACAAGAATTTCCAAATGAAGATATAGAAGAAGAAAACAATGAAGAAATTAAGGTTGCTATTATTGGTAAGCCTAATGTAGGTAAATCTTCATTAATAAACAAAATACTTGGTGAGGACAGACTTATTGTAAGCAATATACCAGGCACAACCCGTGATGCCATAGATACACCTATTGAGGTGGATGGGCAGAAATATGTATTTATAGACACCGCAGGAATGAGAAGAAAAAGCAAAATTAAAGAGGATATTGAACGTTTCAGCATTATCCGTGCCGTTGCGGCAGTAGAGAGGTGCGACGTTGCCATACTTGTAATTGATGCAAACGAAGGTATTACAGACCAGGATACAAAAATAGCAGGGATTGCCCATGAACGTGGGACAGCGGCCATTGTCGCTGT
>JAQVIB010000088.1 GCA_028695945.1 Lachnospiraceae bacterium | reverse complement strand
GGAAATAATTTCTGGTTCTTCCATTTCCAATGGCAACTCACTTTCAGCTACAATTTCTGGTTCTTCCACTTGTGGCAGAGGTTCTTCAACTGTTTTAAATTCCGGTTCATCCATATGTATATCATCCGTTGTTTTTTGGGTTTCTGTTTCGTCCTGTACGCCAAACACCTGTATTATATCGTCTTCATCAACTTTCGTAACGCCAAGCACTTCAATAAGTGGTTCATGCTTTTGGCTAGTTAAATCTATATCTGAAATATCTATAGGCTTTTTCTGCTCTTCAGGCTCAACCAATGGCTGTACAACTTTTTCCGCTACTTCTTCAATATTTTCCCCCTCTGGAATTTCTTCATCACTATTCCATCCAAGATTTATATTGAAATTTCCTTTCTTAGCTTTCTTTTCCAGACGCTTAATTTGCCTAATATTATTTTCTTCAATCTTCCGCTCTCTTTTTATTTCACGTTCTCTTATATTTTCCGCCCTTGCCTTAATTTTTGCTTCATTCACATTACGGCGTTCCTCAGTGTAGTCAATAAAATTGCTTATTCCAACCATAAGAGATTTTCCTGTGCCAAGCATAATTGAAATTATAATAGAAGCTATTGTAACAATGTAACTTCCCCATCCAATTGCCTTCTTTAAGCCATTGCCAATAACTCCACCCATAACACCGCCGTTTGTTCCAGTGCCATTTTCGTAAAAATAACTTATTTGCTTAAAAAAAGATAAATCTTCACTTACGTTGTAAGTTCCTATGTTAACAAGCTGAAAAAACGTGGCAATGCTAAGTACAAAAAGTATAATGCCACCAACTTTAACACTTGCAAAATCTTTTTCTTTGCTTGAAAGCATCCATATGCAAAATGAAATTAAAAGTATTGGCAACACAAATGCTCCTGCACCAAAGATTCCTTTAAGTATGCCATTTATCGCTGTGCCAAATATACCCATCACCGAAGTGAAAAGGCTTAATAATACTAAAATTGATACTATAATAAGAACCAGTAACAGTATTTCATCATTAATAGAATCACCAAATTTTTTTACTGGTACTTTTGTTTTGGAAGTTTTCTTTGTTCCGGAAGATTTTTTAGCAGTTGTGGTTTTTCTTGCACCAGTTGCTTTTTTGCCAGATGATGTGGTTTTCCTTGTTGCTTTTTTCTTTTCCGCCATTTCAATACCCCTTAATTTATTGTGTATCATTTAAACTAACACGTTTTGTTTAAATGCCCAAAAAATTCTAACAGCTAATTATACCATTATTAAAGTATAAATGCACTTAAATTTTATTAATCTTATATATTTACAAAACCTTTTATGGTATAATTCGACTATATACAACAACGGAGGAACTACAATGGAAATAAGAAAACCAAAGCAAGAAATAATATTTGCAAATGTATTAATGTGCCTTTTAGTGGTGTTTATACATATATCCAGCAGTGCTGTATCTGCACTTGAAAAAAATAGTATTCAATACTTAGCAGTAATGGTTCCTTGGCGGCTTAGTGCATTTGTAGTGCAAGGATTTGTTTTTCTTTCTGCCCTTAAAATATTTATTAAAAAAGAGCCTGTAACTAACTATAAAAACTACTATATTTCAAGAATTAAAACAATAATAGTACCTTACATCATTTGGGTTGTTATCTACTATGTTTACTTTTGTAACCACGGTTATTTCCCATTTACCCTTAACCATCTTTTAAAAAACATGGCACTAGGTACTCTTGTTAGCCCATTTTATTTTATTGTTGTTATAGTACAATTTTATGCACTTTTGCCCCTTTGGCAATGGCTATATAAACGTTTTAACCCTATTGCAATTTTAGCTTTTTCACTTATAGTCACAATTCTATTGGGTCAATTTCTACCAAAAATGATTAATGATGTTACAGGCGGTTTCTCATTTGCATACAATGACCGATTGTTTACAACTTATTTTTTATATTGGTCTATGGGTGCAATTTGCGGTATCTATTACGAAAATTTCACCACATGTATAACTAAAAAATCAACTATAATTGCATTAGTTTTTATGCTTTTTGCATGTATAGATATTTATTTAAGCTTTCAGGTTTTTGTGCAAGGTATTTATGTACCAAGCCTTGAAACCATACATATTTTATACTGTGTTTCGGCAATACTTTTTACTATGGCAGTAGGTACACGAACTAAACCGCAATCTATAATGATGGCTATAAACAGCATAAGCTATCCAATTTATCTTGCACACTGCTATGTGCTAATTAGGATAAATGATATTCTTGCCACCCAAGGCATAAATGATATAGGAAAAGGTTATGCAATACGCTTTTTCACTGTATACACAATTACCATAACTGGATGTCTTGCTTTTAAATGGTTAAAAATGATTTTATTTGCAAAGAAAATGTGATAAAATAATGCAAAAAATACGGAGGAAAAAATAATGGAAAATATACATAAAAAAATAGGCATTATAGGCGGAGGACAGCTTGGTCAAATGATGATTCTTGAGGCAAAAAAAATGGGCTTCTACATTACTGTTTTAGACCCAACATTAAACTGCCCTGCCCATACAATTGTTGATGAACATATAGTTGCCGACTTCGATGATGAAAAAGCTATTCGCCTTTTGGCTGAAAAAAGTGATGTAATTACCTACGAATTTGAGCATATTAACGCCAAAGTTCTTAAAGACCTTGAAAAAGAAGGGAAAGAAGTTTACCCTACCGCCACAAGCCTTGAAATAATTCAAAATAAATTTTTGCAAAAAACTCTTTTGGATGAAAACGATGTACCAGTACCTGATTTTGTTGAAGTTAAAACTGTTGAAGATATAATTAAGGCTGGTAATACCTTCGGCTTTCCAATGCTTTTAAAAGCTTGTACTGGCGGTTATGATGGCAAAGGAAACTATGTTGTTAAAAATGCAGATGATGTTGAAAATGGCTACAAAGTTCTTGGAAACGGTACTCTTCCACTTATGGCAGAGCGTTTTTATCCGTTTACAATGGAAATTTCCGTACTGGCATGTCGTGCTATAAATGGTGATATAAAAGTATATCCTGTAGCTGAAAACATTCATTTTGATAACATTTTAGATGAAACAAGAGTTCCTGCTGCAATTGATGAAGCAACAACCAATAAAGCTATGTCGCTGGCAAAACGTGTTATGGAGGTTTTTAACGGTGTTGGCATGTTCTGCATGGAAATGTTTGTAGATAAGAACGGTAATGTTGCTATAAACGAGGTTGCACCACGTCCACATAACTCTGGTCATTACACCATTGAAGCCTGCGTTACAAGCCAGTTTGAACAGCATATACGTGCAGTAAGCGGCTTACCTTTAGGTGATGCATCACTTGTAAGACCTGCGATTATGCGAAATATTCTTGGCGAAGATGGGTTTAAAGGCAAAACAATTGTACTTGGTGCAGACCAATGCCTTGCTATACCTGGGGTAATGCTTCATGTGTACGGAAAGGAAGAAAGCAAGCCAAAACGAAAAATGGGGCACCTTACTGCAACTGGAAAAACCTTAACCGAGGCGGCTGAAAATGCTGCACAAGCAAAAAATGTAATTAAAATAACAGGTGAAATAAAAATGTAAACTAATATTAAGGCTAAATGCTATAATCCTTTATTCAACAAGGTTATAACATTTAGCCTTTTTTATTTTAATATAATATATGCAGGAGGTGTAAAAATGAAATCAGCCGTTGCATATATGCGAATGTCAACAGATAGACAGGAACATTCAATTGAAAGCCAAGAGCGTTTAATAAATGAATATGCCAAACAAAATAATTACCTTATTCAGCACCTTTACATAGACGAGGGTATTTCAGGAAGAAATGCAGAAAAACGTCCACAGTTCCTGCAAATGATTGATGATAGCAGTAAAAAATATTTTGAATACGTGCTTATATACGATAGCAGTAGATTTGCAAGAAATCTTGAACAATCCTTAGTATATAAATCGATATTAAAGAAGAATGGCGTGAGTATCGTTTCAATAACAGAACCAACTCTTGACGAGGATACTTCACTAATAACGGATGCCTTATTCGGTGCGATGAATGAAATGTATTCACGTAAGTTATCAAAAAATGTTAAACGTGGCTTGGAACAAAAAGCCTTGCGTGGCGAATTTTGTGCCCATGCACCTTTTGGGTATAACTATGACAAAAACTTAAAAATGCTTGTTCTAAACCAGCAAGAAGCACCTGTTGCCAAATATATTTTTTCTGAAATTCTAAAAGGAAGAACTCCTTATTCCATATCTACAGAAATGAGAGAAAAAAATATCCGTACTAAAAACGGTATCACTCTTGAACGAAGACGCATTGAGTATATGATTAAAAACCCTGTTTACAAGGGGTATCTTCGTTGGACATCGTCTAATGGTATTATTGTTCAAAAATCCAACCACGAACCGCTAATAAGCGAAACCGAGTTTGAGGAAATTCAAAGAATAGCTGCACAACGAGCTTTAAGACTTCGCAGGAATGCAAAGCCTCCTGAATTTTGTAATCACTGGCTTAGTGGAATTATTTATTGTTCAGAATGTAACTGCGTTTACACTTACGTTAAACCCAGAGAACATGAGGGCAAAAAGGCAAGGTTTAGATGTAGCGGACAATCTCGTGGACAGTGTTCTTCTGGCATTTCCTTTAAGGTTGATGTTCTGGAAAAGCAAATTTACGCCATCTTAGAAGAAATATTAGAGAACGATAACACTCACTTTTGTTTGGAAATACCCGAAAAATCTTCTCTTAAAACGGACTATAGTAATGATATTAAAAAACTAAAACAAGCACTAAATCGTGCTAAAGAAGCTTTTCTTGCTGGCTTGGATAGCATAACGGAATACGGCGAAAATAAAAAAACACTTCTTTCAGAAATTGAAAAACTAGAATGTATGCAAAATAAAAATAACCATAACAAAATTGATACTCACTGTTTTAATGCTGAAATATCAGATTTACTTGCCCTTCTAAAAAGCAATGAAAACCCCATTAGTAAAAGAGAAGCTTTCCGAACCCTGGTTGAGAAAGTACTAATAGAGAAAAACACCAAAAATATAACTCTTTATTTTTTTGCATGATGGTAGTGCATATTAACCATTTAGTGAAGCCAGCGGTTATTTGCCATATACCGTTTATATGTCTACCAAAGATTATATCTCCGCAAATCCAGATACCATTCAAAAATTTACTAACGCAATATATAAGGGTCAACTTTGGGTAGATTCTCATACCTCAGCTGAAATTGCTGAAGTTTGCCTACCATACTTTGAAGATAGCAATATTGAAACACTAACAAAAATTATTGACCGCTATAAATCACAAGACACTTGGAAAACTGACCCTGTATTTGACGCTGACGGTTTTGAACTGATTCAAGACATTATGGAAGATGGCGGCGAGCTTAGTACTCGTGTTCCATTTGAAAAATTTGTAACCACAGATTTCGCTGACAAAGCTGTTAAAACAATTAAATAATTTCAAAAAAGAAGGGAATGTTGAAATTTTTCAGCATTCCCTTTTCATTATTCTTAAAATATAAGTTATTAATCAAGCCAACATTGGCTGTCGCTTATTTTGTATTCAAATAATTTCCCATAATTTTCGGGATTTTTAGCTTCCTGATATTTAAAAATCATTTTGTTGGGTTCTACTTCACCTAATATTTCCATCTTTCCACTTTCATGGCTCATGCAATATCTAAAAGCTTTACCAATGCCATTTACCATAGCCTTTGCATCTTCAATTATCTTGTATCCTTTTATAATAGGTACTTGGAACTGGTTTTTAACTCCAGTAACTGGTCTGCATTGAAAAACGTAATATGGGTCAATGCCAACAGACGTAAGCTTACGAAGCAATGTTGCCATAGTTTCTGGATTATCGTTTACCCCTTTCAAAAGAACTGCTTGGTTTTTCACTGTAATGCCTATTCTTTCAAGACAGTTCACAGCTTTAACCGCCTGCTCAGTTATTTCATTTGGGTGATTAAACTGAGTAACTACATAAATTGTTTTTTTACTATTATATTTTTCAAGTATATTTAACAGTTCTTCATCACCATAAATTCTTGATGGAAGAACTACGGGTGTTCTTGTTCCAAAACGTATAAAATCCAAATGTTCCATTTCACATAGTCTGTTTAAATACTTTTCTATAACTTCATTTTTGTTTAAAAAACTGTCTCCGCCCGATATAAGCACATTGGATATTTCTTTATGCTCATTAATATAGCCCATAATTTCGTCGAAATAAACGGCAATTTCTTGGTCTGATGTTCCCACAAGTCTTTTTCTAAAACAATGCCTGCAATACATAGCACATAAACTTGTAGAAAGAATAAGTGCCGTTTGTGCGTATTTGTGCTGAAGGCCTGTCATTACTGTATTCGTTCCTTCGCCGCTAGTATCAAAACTACCATCCACATCTGTTTCTGTAATAGATGGGATACACATTTTTTTGATTGGGTCATCCTTATCTTCCATATTAATAATAGAAAGATAATATTTCCCCAAAGACAAAGGATACTGGTCAAGAATTTTTCCCATCCTACTAGTTTCTTCTTCTGAAAAATGTAAAATCTGTTTCAATTCCTCTGCCGATGTTATGTTGTTTTTCAGTTCTTCTAACCAATCCATATAGTCGGCCTCCTTTCGTTTCTATAAATAGTGCCTTTTTCCTAATCCGTCAAGTTTTTTATATCTTACCATAATTTTACATTTATTACCACATTAAATTTCATACTATTTATTACACTATTAAGAAAAAAAATACGAAAAAAATTATTAAGTTAAGATAATTTAACTTTATATACACTATATAGCTTGCTTTTTAGAACTTTATTCTTTGAAATTGTAAACATGGCTGTACAAAAGCTTTTTAAGTTCCTCAAACTGTTTTTCATCTATCCCTCTACCATGTGTCATAATTTTAAGTTCTATAGGCTGTTCATTATTCCTATAAGAAGGTTGTAGGTAATAATATTGGTTAAGCACAAATCCAATTCTCTCATAAAAACCAATTCTACGCTTTGCCATTTCTCCTTCAGGCGGTTCTGCTTCAAGGAAAACCCTTCCATTCGTAGTGTTCAAAAATTCCTCTAGCATTTCTTTTCCAATTCCGTTACCACGAAGGCTATCACTTACAGCAAAATGCTCAATATATACAGCCTTTTTAAAATCCCATTGGGCTATAAACGCTGTTTTTTCTTCGTTCATAAGCACACTGTAATTTGGTATATCAAAAAGCTTTTTTTGCCCTTCATATGTACGCATTTCTGTATTTGGAAAAGCTTTATCCATAATTTGAAATACAATATCGAAATCCGAAACACCTACACTTACTAACTTCATTTTCATGACCTCCTATAGAAATAGCGATAATAAAGGTATTGTACCCATAGAAAGTAAAGTAGATACAAATATATTTTGTGATGCAAAAACTTCATCCCCATTATATTTTGCCGCAAGTACAACAGAATTGCTTCCTGCTGGCATTCCAGCTAATAATACGGAAACCCCTGTAACAACAGGGTCAACGTGCAAAAGCTTTAAAATAACCAGCATTATAATTGGTATAATAAGTAATCTTATTGCCGCAAAATATATAACAAGCCTGTTAAAAACTTTTTTAGGGTCAGTCTCTGCCAAAATCATGCCTATAACCATCATAGATATTGCCGTTGAACCACCACCCATGCTTTTAATTGCACTGTTTAAAAACACAGGTAACCTTAACGGCGTCACCATTAAAATCATTCCAATAAACACAGACACAATACATGGGTGGGTGAATATGGTTTTAATCGCCTGTTTTCTATCAGTTTTAACAAACAAAGCCATACCAATGGTCCATGTAAAAATACGTATTGGCAGACATTGCACCGATGCAAGTATAAGCCCTTCATCACCATAAATGCCCTGCGAAACTGGCATTCCTATGTATCCTGCATTAGAGCAAATCGTTCCTGCCC
>JAQVIB010000002.1 GCA_028695945.1 Lachnospiraceae bacterium | reverse complement strand
CTTATGTATATAACATGTCCAAACGGACAACAAACTACTCTACATAAATATTTTAACTGTAATAATGCATATCTTGGCGAACCAAATCATAGTGATAATTGCAATCCTGGAATAGGTTATGATTATTGCTGGACTATGAATGCCTCGGATTTCATGACAGATGTTTGTTATTCAGGTAGCACCGTTCCTTCAGGTATGTATTTGCCTTTATTTAGTTTTGATACTCTTATTGGGTGTCCCATGAATGGTACTTGGTCTTTAAGTATTTACGATAATTGGGGTGCAGATGACGGTACAATGTTTAACTGGAGTATTGATTTTTTGCAACAACCTCATAATAGTGGGATTTTAACAGGTACCGTTTTTTCTGACATAAACGAAAACGGCATATATGATCCTGAAATGGACTACATCATTCCACATGTATTAATAAAAGCCGAACCCGGACCTTATTATGGGATATCGGATAATACAGGACAATATAAAATACTGGTTGATACTGCCGAGGCTAATTACATGGTTAGTCCAATATATTATTCAGATATTTGGAATTTGTCATTGCCTGAGGAAACATTTTATTCAGTGTCTTTTGGAGATGAAGATACAATTTCGGGTTTGGATTTTGTTTATGTAGCTGATTCTTATTGTCCTATAAGTATTTTTCAAAAAAAGAAACCTTTATACTGATACAGTGCCGCCCTTTTTCAAGAGATAGACATAGAGGAATGGGTAGAAATATAAAATATGCTATTAAAGGTGTGCAAAATGGAAAAGAATATGTATTTAACATGACACGCAAGGCATATCTTATGCTTAAGTCTGAGAAATCCCTTGTTATGGATTCACGTATAGGAATATTTGGCGGTGTTTATGTAACGAGCGATTTGTATAAAAATGAGGATAGGCGAAAAAAACGCATTAACAGGCTTTTAGTAAGGGAATGTATATTTGCGGTGCTTACGGTTATTGTTATTATTCTTTTTTTGGCTAGAATTAAGCTTGGAATAGGTTTTGAAGAAATTTTTAGGAACATACAAAGTTATATACTTAAATAAAAAATTACCGCTTATTTCAAGAATATTTGTATAAAATGAAAAAGTTTTAGATAATAGCAGACGAATATGCTTTTAATACGTTTACTTTATTTGAAAAATAAAATTTAGGAGGTAATAGTATGAAGGAAGAAAGAATGGCTATTTTATCCATGGTTGAAAAGGGAATTATAAGTGTGGAAGATGCCGAAAGACTTTTTGCCGCCATTGATAGAAAAGATAACTTTGATTTAGGTGATAAGGTAAGTCAACTTCTATCTAAGGCTGGAGATGGGTTAAGTTCTTTTGCAAAGACATTTAGCGAAAAGACAGATAAAATTGTTGAAGAAAGCAAACCTGTTATGAAAAAAGCGGGTGATGCAATAGACAAAGTAGTTGAAGATGCTAAGCCTATTATGAAAAAAGCTGCTGATACTGTTGCTGAAAAGGCAGAAGAAATAAGAAACGTATATGAAAGCAAAAAACAGGCTGATGAAGATGATTTATGCGATGATGACTGCTTTGAAGAGGACGAGAAAGATGCGTCTACCAAAGAAGATGATTTTGTACAAGATGTAGTAATTATTCCATCGGCGGAAGAAGAGAAAAAAGAAGATAAGTAGATTTTTAAGGTGACAGTGGAAAGTTTTCACTGTCACCTTAAATTAATTTAAATTTTTATGCACAAATTATTTTTTTTGTGGTATTATATGATTCAAATACAAAACAGGGAGTAATTCAAATGTCAGAAGAATATAAAGCAGAAGAGAAAAAAGAAGAAAAAACAAGTGCAAAAACTGAAATTATTAGCTGGATTAAAACCATTTCATTTGCCTTGGTATTGGCTTTTTTAATTAACAATTTTATTATTGTAAATGCAACTGTACCAACAGGGTCTATGGAAAACACAATAATGCCTAAAGACAGAATAATTGCACTTAGACTTACTTATTATTTTGATAGTCCGCAACGAGGCGATATAGTAGTGTTTAAGTATCCTGATGATGAAAAAACATTGTATGTTAAGCGTGTAATAGGTTTACCAGGAGATACAGTTGAAGTTATTGACGGAAGAGTGTATATAAATGGAGCAGATACGCCTCTTGAAGATGAATATGTAAAGGAAACAGCTTATGGCAACTATGGCCCTTATGAAGTTCCAGAAGGGTGCTACTTTATGATGGGCGATAATAGAAATGAATCATTGGACTCAAGATTTTGGGTGAACAAATTTGTTAAAAAAGAAAAAATTCTGGGAAAAGTGTATTTTAAATATTATCCAGAGGTTGAAAAGTTAAAGTAAACATAGAAAACCCTCCGTTGAAGGAGGGTTTATTTGCAATTGCAAAGGTGGGAATTATTTTGCTGCAAGGTATGCGTTTATATCTTTAACAAGTTTTTCAACATCCATACCGTGAACCATGCCTGCTTCGGCAAGGGTTTCACCTGCTGATGATGGACAACCTACACAGTGCATACCAGATTGCATTAAGATAGCGGCAATGCCTCTATCTTGCATTAAAATTTCGCCTATTTTAGATTCTTTAGTAACTTGAAATGCCATTTATATTCCTCCTAAATATAGTATATTAAGCACAGCATGACACAAATTCGACTTAAGCTAGCTTGGTACATAGTATACCACGTTTTTAAAAAAAGGTGAAGATTATGTTTATAGATATAACAAAAAATATAAACACTAAAACAAAAATTTTTGAGGGAGACCCAATATATTCTGTAAGTAAAGTATCTGAAATTAAAAACGGGGATGAATTTAATTTAAGTAAAATTGAAATGGGCAGCCATTTTGCCACACATATTGATTCACCAAAGCACTTTTTTGATGAGGGTGCAGATGTATCACAATTGGATATAAACTTAATTTGCGGAAAGTGCGTTGTAGTTAGTGTAAATCAGGCTATAGACGAGAATTTCTTAAAAAGCTTGCAACTTGAACCTAAAAGCAGAATTTTATTTAAAAGTGAAGGCAAATTTGGTATAACAGATGATGGTGCAAAATATATTGCAACCCTTGAAACAAGAATTGTGGGAACTGATGCAATGGATATAGAAGATAGTTGTAACGAAGGTTTTTGTTGTCATAAGATATTGCTTGGTAATGGAATACCCATTATTGAGGGTCTTGAGCTTTTCAATGTAAGGGATGGAGAATACCGCCTTATATGTCTTCCTCTTAAAATGGATGGTCTTGATGGGGTGTCTTTAAGAGTGGTACTTGAGGAGTGTAGCATATGAAACATGAATGGAAAAAGAACGAAAAGGAAATTATATCTACGGAAATGAATTCCGCCTTCACGATTTGAAATGGGAACTCTTTGTTCCCAAACTTTCAGCATTACTGAAATTTGAGGAAATAGATACATTTATTGAGCAAAATGGACTTAAAAGGAAATATTTGCTGCACAGAGAGGTCTATATAAATGACCCAGGTAAAACTGTTGAAGAAAAGTAAAAAACAGTTTTGACATATAGGGTAGAGGGAAATTAGATTTTAGAACTATTTTGGGAGGCAAGAGATGAAAACATTAGGAAGAATTGCAGAAGTACGAGAAAGTATTAAGGAATGGAAAAAGCAGGGTTTAACAGTTGGGCTTGTACCAACAATGGGCTATCTTCATGCTGGGCATAAAAGTCTTATAGATAAAGCCCATGAGGAAAATGACAAGGTGGTAGTAAGCATTTTTGTAAACCCAATTCAATTTGGGGTGAACGAAGATTTAGACGCCTATCCAAGGAATTTGGAAAGAGACAGTAAATTATGTGAAGATGCAGGGGTAGACATTATTTTCCACCCTTTGGCATCCGAAATGTACTTTAAGGATTTTTGTACCTATACAGATATGGATAGCCTTACTCATAACTTGTGTGGTATGAGCAGACCTTCACATTTTAGAGGAGTATGTACTGTTGTTAATAAGCTTTTTAACATAGTTACACCAGATAAAGCTTATTTTGGTAAAAAAGATGCACAACAGCTTGCTATTATTAAGAGAATGGTTAGGGATTTGAATATAGACACAGAAGTTATTGAATGCCCTATTGTGCGTGAACAGGACGGGCTTGCTTTAAGCTCACGCAATGCTTATTTAAGTGCAGAAGAAAGAAAAGCTGCATTGGTACTTAGCAAGGCACTTGCAGAAGGCAGAAAGGTTTTTGAAGGCGGAGAAAAAAATGCTACAGTGGTTTTGGACACTATGAAGGCCATTATTGAAAAAGAGCCGCTTGCTAGAATTGATTATGTTAAAATAGTTGATAGTGATACAATTGAAGATGTTGAAGCTATTGATGGAAAAGTTTTAGTTGCAATGGCGGTATTTGTTGGCAAAACAAGATTAATTGACAATATTTCATTTTAAGGTGAAGTATTTAAACAAATAGAAAAGATATAAGAAAGCGGTTTCTTCTGAAATAAATCAGACGAAACCGTTTTCTTATTAACAACTAATTAGCAATCGATAACTGCACCTCTAGCTGCTGAAGAAGCAACTCTTGAGTAAAGTTTTAAATATCCGTTTGGAATATCTTTCTTTTCAGGGCGTTTCCAGCGTTTAAGTCTTTCAGCAATAACTTCGTCTGGAACATGAAGTTCAAGTTTGCCTTCCATTACGTTAAGGTAGATTTCATCGCCGTCTTCAACAATAGCGATTGGGCCACCATCAGCAGCTTCAGGAGAAATGTGTCCAACAAAGCAACCGTTGTTGGTTCCAGAAAAACGACCGTCGGTAATAAGTGCTGTAGACATATTAAGTCCCATACCGTAAAGGTATTTCATTGCCTTGTACATTTCTCGCATACCAGGGCCGCCTTTAGGACCTTCATAACGAACAACTACTACATTACCAGGTTTAACCTTGCCGCCAAGGATAGCTTCTTCGGCATCTTCCTCACAATCGAAGCAGATAGCTGTGCCTGTAAATTCATATAAGGACGGGTCAAAAGCACCTGGTTTTGTAACACCTGTTTCAGGTGCAAGGTTACCTCTAAGCACTGCAAGACCACCTGTTTGGCTGTAAGCAGTTTCTTTTGTTCTAATAAGTTCTTTGTTTTCAGGATAGGTATATTTAACTTTTGCAAGGGTTTCGCCAAGGGTCATAGCGTTTGCAGTCATAACCGTAAGGTCAAGAGAATCACCTAAGTGCTGCATTACTCTTGGCATACCACCTGCAAAATAGAAGTCCTCAAGGCTCCAGTGGCTTGCAGGGTTAATTTTAGCAAGCTGAGGTGTTGTTTTATTTAACTCATCGAAAGCATCTACTACGTTGAATTCTTCATAAGGAATACCAGCTTCAATAGCAATAGCACTTAAGTGAAGAACAGCATTTGTTGAGCCTGAAACAGAAAGGCAGGCTTTAATAGCATTTTTAATAGATTCTTTTGTGATGATGTCACGTGGCTTAATGTCTTTTTTAGCAAGCTCAACGCATTTTGCACCTGTTGCGTATGCACATCTTGATCTTTCAGCATAAACAGCAGGAATAACTGCACTGCCTGTAAGACTCATACCAAGGGCTTCAGTTACGCACCCCATTGTGTTTGCTGTTCCAAAGAAAGAACATGAACCGCAACCAGGGCCACAAGCATCAATAAGGTTATCAAGTTCATCCTGATTAATTTTGCCTGCTGCAAGCATACCTTTAGCTTCATCAGGTGAAGTGCCATCTGATTTTCTGCCGTCGAACTGGATGCCGCCAAGCATTGGTCCACCGTTAATAAGGATAGCAGGAATATTCAATCTTGCTGCTGCCATAAGCATACCTGGAACGATTTTATCGCATGATGCAACAAGAACAACTGCATCAAGCTGATGAGCTTGTACCATAATTTCAACTGAGTTACAGATAATTTCACGTGAAGGAAGAATGTACTTCATTCCTACGTGACCTTGTGCAATGCCATCACATGCAGCCATTACTCCAAATTCGCAAGCTACACCACCAGCAGCGTAAATACCTCTTTTAACGTATTCAGAAACCTGATTAAGGTTATAGTGACCAGGAACTAACTGATTCCAGGAATTTGCAATACCAATTCTTGGTTTATGTCCTAACTCGTCTTCGGAATAACCCATAGACTTAAAGTAACCTTTACATGATAATTCCATAATTTCTTCACTGCGGAATTTTTCCATTTTTTTTCCCCCTTAAAATATTAACAACATACATATTATTAGCAGGCTTTTGCCGTTTACTACCTAAATTTTAGAAAACTAAACATTTAAGTCACCAGAAATAGCTTTTGCAGTAAACTTTAGGCTTTCGCTTAAATCTGTAAGGTCTATTTCTCGTATTCTTGCTGTAGGGCCTGTAAGGCTTATAGAAGCAATTATTTTGCCAGAGTTGCTGAAAACAGGCACCGCAACACAGCTTATACCAAGCTCATATTCTTCATTATCAAATGCAAAGCCACGTTTTCTTATGGAGTTCAACTCTTTTTCAAGGTCACTTGCATTGTCAATTGTATTTGGAGTTAGTTTACGTAGACCAAGGTTTATAATGTTGTCTGCATTTTCTTTTGGCATAAATGCTAAAAAGCACTTACCAACACCTGTGCAAAATAGGTCTTTTTTTGTACCAATACGTGTATTTATTGAAATTGAACTTGAAGATTCAGTTTTGTCTATATACACAACAAAGCCATTTTCCTCAATTGCCAAAAGACAGGTTTCTTGAAACTTAAAGGAAAGCTTTTGCAAATGTGGATTTGCTGCTTTTGAAAGCAAATTGCTTTGTGACACCGCACTGCCAAGAGCTAGAACTTTTAGACCAAGACTATATTTTAAGTTGTCTTCATTTTGGTGAAGGTAATTAAGGTTTGCAAGGGTGTTTATTAAGCCAAATACAGTGCTTTTGCTTAAATCCAGTTTAAGTGCAATTTCTTTAACACTTTTTTCTCGGTTTCCATCTTCAAAAAGCTCTAAAATGGACATAGCACGTTCTATAGATTGAATGTTTTTAGTTTTCCCCATAGTTTAACCTCACATGTTCGATAATATAAGATACAGTCCATAAACTTTCACTTGTATTCTAACAAAGCTTATTAACAAAGTCAATAAGCTTATAGAAACTTGTTCAAATTTTCAATTATAAAAAGTACAAATTATTTTTATGAATATTTGTTTAATATTTACAGCAGTTCAATTAAAACAGGCAAAAGCCCTATAATAAAGCCTAAAATACCACCTATGGCAGTGATTGCCTGAAGTTCTTTGTTAACTATTTCCAATATCAGTTCTTCGGTGTACTGAATGCTGAAAGAATTAATACGTTCCTCTACAATTTTTGGTATGTTAAATGCTGTAAGAACTTTAGGAGCAATGTTTTTTAAACTAAAGCTATAGAGTGTAAAAATAGATTTTTTAACCCTTGAATATGTGCTTTCACCTACCTTTTGGGCAAGGTAAGCAATTTTTTGTTTAAGAAGTCGGTTTGTTTGATTATTTATAACTTCGGCTATAAGAGAAACCGTTGCATTTGAAAACATGGTGTTGGTAATGGAGGTAATAACAACTTTAAGATTTTCATCAGCATTACTATCTATGGTGTTTAAAATGTCTAAAATGGTGTTATCCCCATGCTTGGCAAGATAGGCGGAAAGTTTGTTAATAAGACCGTCAATGGTTTCGCTTTTTGTAAGCTCGTCAATTATAAAACCAACGGCTTTATTTATTGTTGCTTCACGCATTTCACCAGTTATAATTCCACAAACTTCACCAACAGTCATATCCATTGCTTTATCTACTATAAGACTTACAGCTTGTTCAATTTCTGGCATGTTCTCGGGGTCATTAATATAAACTGTAAGGCTTTCAATAAGGCGTACGTATATATCATCAGGGTTTATGAACATTCCCATAAAAGGACCTGCAAAGCTTTGAATAATACCAACTATTTTTGCTTTAATCAGTTTCTCTACTTCGGGATTTTCTGTAAGAGAGATAAGAGAATTTATTATGGCAGGTGTCTTTATGGCAAGATAGTCTTTTGCCTCTTGAACACTGGAGTAGGAGGCAATGGCACATAATTTACGTTCATCATCCTTTAAATTAAGCAAAAATTCCCAAAGGCTTTTTTCTATAACATTACGTAAAACGCCTTTTTGTGCAATATCTTTAGTACAGGACTTAACGGCTGTTTTTAAAACTTCAAGAAGCTTGTCCGCTGGAAGGTCTTTGATATTGGTTAATAAAATGGAATAAACTTTGTTATATATTATGTCATTTACATCGTTTTTTAAGCTTGGTTTAAGCAAAAAGCTTTCTAAAGATTTAAGAACACCTGCTTTTGCAGTATCAACAAAGGTATCCTTATCATTGCCTAATATATTAATAAGAGCTTGGTCAACAGTAAGGTAACTGCATTTTAAAGAATTAAAGCCTTTATCTAATGAGGAGGAAAGGCTTGAAAGAACATCAGGTTTACTTAAATAATCTAGCATTACATCCTGAGTTAAGATGTGGTTTCCTACAGTATTCCCAAGGCTTAGTGCAATTCGCTCCTTTTCTTTTGGAATAAGACCTGGTGTAAACGGAACTTTAATTTTACCAATATGTAGTTGTTTGTGTGGCCTAAAAAGCATTTTTATTGCCAACCAATTTGTAAAATATCCAATAACTGCACCCGCAACAGGTGTAATAATATAGCTTTGGTTCATTGTTCAATTAGCCTCCTTAAATTAGGAAAACTCTGTTTTATTTTTTGGTAACATTAAATCAGGTTTCCATAAATATGTTTTTTAATGTAAAAAAGCCTGTATAAATTAATACAGGCCTTAAGCTACTTACTATTCTTCACTATCGTCTTTAGTTTGTGGATTTACGGATTCTTCAGTTTCAACTTCGTTAATTTTGTAAAGTAAAGTCATAAGGCTGTCTGTAAGATGTACATTTTCAACCTTTACGTCTTCTTGCATATTAAGGTCTACATGAGAGAAATTCCACAGACCCTTAACACCCCATTCTACCAAGTCGTTGGCAATACTATTTGCTTGCGACCTTGGAAGGGTAAGTATTGCTACATCTACCTTATTGTTTTCAACAAATTCCTTCATATAGTCAACGTCATAAACTGCTACACCACGAATGGTCATACCAATAAGACGAGGGTTAACGTCAAAAACAGCCGTAATAACGAAACCACGTTTTTCAAAGTTAGTATAATTTACAAGAGCTTGACCAATATTTCCTCCGCCAACAACAATAAGGTTATAAACCCTGTCAAGTCCTAAAATCTTTTTAATTTCACTATGAAGATATTCTACATTATAGCCATAACCCTGTTGTCCGAATCCACCAAAGTTGTTAAGGTCCTGACGTATTTGGGAAGCTGTTATATTCATCTTAGTGCTTAGTTCTTTTGAAGAAATACGAGTAATGTCATTTTCAAGCAAATCACCCAAATACCTGTAGTATCTAGGCAACCTATTAATAACAGCACTAGAAATCTTTCTTTCGTTATACATTTCAAAACCACCCCTTAATAACATAGAGTATACCACCTTAATCAATTTATTGTCAATGTTTTGTCTTTTATTTGTTGTTGATTTCTGATATACTTTAGTGGATTGAAGGAGGTTTCTTGAAATGATTTTAGCATGTAAAGATATAGCCAAGGCATATGGAGTGGACACAATACTGGAAAAAATTACTTTTAACCTTGAAGATAAAGAAAAAGTTGCAATTGTTGGGGTTAACGGTGCAGGTAAAACCACTCTTTTTAAAATAATTACAAGTGAATTAAGCCACGACAGCGGTGAAATTTTTATTAAAAAAGGTGTAGAAATAGGGTATCTTAAGCAAAATGCTGTGGTAGAAGGTGAAAAGACAATTTTTGAAGAGGCACTTTCAGTTTTTTCAGAGGTAATAAAGGCGGAAGAGAACCTAAGAAAAATGGAACAGGACATGGCAGGTCTTAGTGGTGAAGCATTGGCAAAGCACATGGAAGAATACGCTTTGCTACAACACAGTTTTGAAGAAAAAGATGGATATGGTTATAAAAGCCGTGTTAAGGGCGTGTTGAAAGGGCTTGGATTTAGTGAAGAAGAGTTTGAAAAGCCTGTTTGGCAGCTTTCCGGAGGGCAAAAAACGAGGGTGCATTTAGGTAAGCTTCTTTTGGCAAAGCCAGAGTTATTGCTCCTAGATGAGCCTACAAACCATTTGGATATTGATTCCATAAGCTGGCTGGAGGATTTCTTGCGTGGATACCAAGGGGCAGTGGTAATAATAAGCCACGACCGATATTTTATGGACAAAATAGTAACAAAAACCATAGAGATTGAGAATAAAAAGACATACGTTTATGAGGGTAATTATTCGTTTTATGCAACACAAAAGGCCGTAAACAGAGAAATTCAGCTTAAAACCTTTAACGACCAACAAAAGGAGATAAAACACCAAGAAGATGTAATAAAAACACTGCGTTCATTTAACAGAGAAAAGTCTATAAAACGTGCGGAAAGCCGTGAAAAGCAATTGGAGAAAATTGAAAGGGTTGACAAACCAGATAATTTGCCAGACAAAATGCGTCTTACCCTTGCACCACGAATTGTAAGTGGTAATGATGTACTTTTTGCTGAAGATTTAAGTAAAAGTTTTCCCGACAGGCATCTTTTTGGTGGAGTAAGCATGGACATAAAGCGTGAGGAAAAGGTTGCAATTATTGGCCCTAACGGAATTGGCAAAAGCACACTGTTTAAAATGCTTTTGGGCAAAGAGGTAAGTGACAGTGGAAGAATTAAGCTAGGTGCAAACGTTAACATTGGGTACTATGACCAGGAACAACAGAATTTTGATGAAACCAAAACTATTTTTCAAGAAATAGCAGATACATATCCAACCCTTACAAATGGTGAAATACGTAATGTTTTAGCAGCTTTTGTATTTGAAGGTGATGATGTATTTAAACCAATAAATGCCCTTAGCGGAGGGGAAAAAGGAAGAGTTATGCTTGCAAAAATAATGCTAAGTAAAGCAAACCTTTTAATGCTGGACGAGCCTACAAACCATTTAGATATGTTCAGCAAAGAAATACTTGAAGACGCCATAAACAGGTACGAGGGAACTGTTGTTTATATATCCCACGACAGATATTTCATTAACAGAACTGCTCAAAAGGTTTTAGAACTTACGGAAAATGGAATGAATCAATACCTTGGTAATTATGATTACTACATTGAAAAGAAAACTTTGAAAGAGCGTGAAGAGCAGTTATTTGGAAGTAAAAGCACAGAAATAAAAATAGAAACAACGTCTGCAACAAAGCAGGATTGGCAGACACAGAAAGAACAGCAGGCAAAAGAGCGGAAAGTTAAAAACAAGATAGCAAAGATTGAGAAAGAGATAGAAGAAGCGGAAGAAAAAATAGCAAATCTTGACCAACAGCTTGCATTGCCAGAGGTGGCAACAGATGCCTACAAGGCACAACAGCTATATGAAGAAAAAACAAAACTTGAGGAACGTATAGAAGAATTAATGCTAGAGTGGGAAAATAGCCACGAGGAGTAGAAATATATGAAGTTCTTGAGAAAAACCTCAAGAACTTCATATTATTTATTTTTTCGTACCACAGGTGTATGGCTTCCATCCTCTTCTACAATAGTAATTTTTTCCATGGTTGCCATCATGTTTGACCTAAAAGCTAAAAGGTATTCTTTTCTTAAAATATCTCTTTCAGCAAGTTCTTCGGCAGTTAAGCCTTCTGTTTTTGCTTTGCGAGCAAGCTCGTTTATACGCAAAAGTCTTGCGGTTTCTTCATTTTCATTCATATAAAGTTGCTCCTTTGGAAAAATAGTTTAATTAATCACTATATGTTAGCACAAAATTCTAATAGGTACAATAGACTTTTTGCAAGATATGGTGTAGAATATATGGAAGAGTAGAAGTTTTTAGGAGGGTTGATATGAGAATCGGAATATTGATAACCGTACTTGTATACGGTCTGATTTACTATTTTGTTGGTAAAGCAAAGATGCCCACATATGGAGATTATTTGAATCAAAAAAATGCGGCCGGAAGTCCTGGACAATCTTACCAAAGGGCAAGAACCACAGTTAATACAACACCCAATACAACACAAAGAACATCTGCACCTGTGAAACCAAAGGTACAGCAAACAGCAGCAACAAGGTTGCCGAAGCCAACACATTTAAACAACAGTTTTGGTATGGGCAAAGAAAAGGACGACTATCTTACCCGTGAAAAGGGTAAGGGTGGGCAAGGGGTTTTTAGTAAAATTGGTAAAAACAAAGAGATAGACTGCGATTTAGATGAAAGAATATTTGGTTCAAAACATCAACACAAGGATGTATTTTAATAAAAGTTTTTTGTCTCGCTTTTTTTAAAAAGCGAGTGGGTTTGGGCAACGCCCATGGTTTGTATTCAGTCTTAGCGTAGTAGTTTTTAACTGCTACGCTATTTTTTATTTAATGGTAATTTTACTTAAAGTCTATTCCTGCTTTTTTTGCTTGACTGCAAAGCTGTCTTACATTAATCGTATAGTTTTTTCCGTCTTTTATGAAATGCGTGCCACATTGTCTAAATTGAAAATTAGTATTTGTATTTATGCACTGTTGTCTAAGGGACAGAACCCAGTCGTAGTTCAAAGGACGTGCATTATAATCGGATTCACCACCAACTACTACAAGTTCTACATCATCAAGATACTTTTCTATGTTAACCGAGCCTATAAGTGGTTGGCAAATAACGTTTTTATGTTTTATTGGTAGTTTAGAGAAAATTGATAATCTTAAATCTGCCATATTCTGATTTTCTATTGTACAGCCCACTGTTACATTTTCATATCCATCTTCCCAATTATCAGGAATACAGTTCATAAACCGCTCTATACGCTTAGTTAAAAATATAAAATGCAAGTCTGAACGTTCTTTCATCATTCGCCAACAATCGGCTCTCCAAATGTCTGCGTCAGCAAGTAGAAAATCAGAAGAAAAGCAAAGATAAACCACTTGTCCAGCTTTCATCTTGTATTCATCTTTTTTATTTTTCTCAATAGGTGCAAAAAATTTATCTGTCTTTACTATATTGTTTGTATCGATATTACGCTTATGGTCGCCTTTGTGAATATAACAAAATTTACAGCCTTCGCTACATTTATGGCAACCTCGCCAAGGATTCCACATAGCCATAATTAAAACCTACTTTTCATGTTTATATCTTTATTAACAAGGTTATATGGCGTTTCGCCTTTAAGTGCCTGTAAAACGCCGTTTAAAGATTCATTGCACATATTTATTCTAACTTGCATTGTTTGTGTACCTACATGAGGATTAAGCACTACGTTTTCACAAGCCAAAAGTTCTTTACTAATTTTTGGTTCAAATTCATAAACATCTAATGCCGAACCTTTAAGGGTTCCGTTGTTAAGTGCTTCTACCAAGGCACTTTCTTTAACAATTGGACCACGTGCTACGTTAATAAGGAAGCTTCCTTTTTTCATTGTGGACAAAAGTCTTTCATCCACCAAATGGTGATTTTCTGAGGTATACGGCATATGCAATGAAACACAATCGCACTGGGCAAACAGTTTTTCTAGGGGCATAAACTCAACATTCATTTCCTTTTCATCATCTGGGTTTAAAGGAAAGGGGTCGTAGTAGGCAACCTTCATACCCAAAACCTGTGCTTTTTTACAAACGGATTTTCCAATACGCCCAAAGCCTGCAATTCCAAGGGTATGACCAAACACTTCAACTGCCTTATCTTCAAAGGCGGTACTTGTCCATTCACCTTTTCGCATACTTTTGTCATAGGCTACTATATTACGCATAGATGCCATAATAAGCCCTATGGCAAGTTCTGCTGTTGATTCTGTTACGCTTGTGGGTGAGTTTATAACGGCTATATTTTTCGTTGTGGCATATTCAACTTCTATGGAGTCGTATCCAACCCCAAGGTTTGCAATGGCTTTTAGGTTTACACCAGCATTAATTATTGCTTTATCAGCTTTATTAAAAATAGTGAGTAGTGCATCAAATTCCCCTATAATTTTAACAACTTTGCTATAGGAATATGATGTTTTTTCTTTGCTGGGATAAACCAAATCCAATTCGTTTTTGAAGGCATCATTTACTGCGTCAGGTATCCACTGGGTTACTAATACTTTTGGTTTCATGTTGTTATCATCTCTTTCTGGATATGTTTAATATATATTTTAAATATATTTATTTAGTACCGAAAAAAGTACCTGAGTATCTATTGGTTTGGCAATGTGTTCATTCATACCCGCAGAAATGGCGGCAGTTATATCTTCAGTAAACGCATTTGCCGTCATTGCAATAATAGGTATCGAGGTTGCTTGATTATGATTAAGTTTTCTTATTAGACGGGTTGCTTCGAGACCGTCCATAATTGGCATTTGAACATCCATTAATATTGCAGAATATGTGCCAACAGCAGAAGATTCAAATTTTTCAACTGCTTCTTTCCCGTTTTCGGCGGAATCTGCCACAATGCCAACCATTGAAAGAAGTTCAATGGCTATTTCACGGTTAAGGGCATTGTCTTCTGCAAGCAATATTTTTTTACCATTAAAGTTATAACTAATTTCCGTTGTATCTTTTTTACTATACTTTCCGCCAACAATGTTTACAAGGGTATTAAAAAGTGAGCTTTGGAACAAAGGCTTTGAAACAAGCATGTCTGCACCTGCGGCTTTGGCTTCGTCCTCAATTTCGTTTAAATCGTAAGCGGATGCAATAATGATGATTGTAATTTTGCCAAAAAGCTTACGTATACGCTTTGTTCTCTCCATTCCGTCAATATCTGGCATTCTCCAGTCTATAATAGAAATATTGTAATCATTGCCACTGTCATGGCTTTCTTTAATTGTTTCAATGGCAGTAAATCCAGATGTAACATAGTTGTTACGCAATCCAATTCTATCAAGTATAGAGGAGACGTACTGGCATGTATCTAAGTCATCATCAACAATTATTGCATTCAGGTTACTAAATGAATGTTCTGAAAAAGATACAATAGATTCTGGGATACCAAATGGAAGTTCAACGGTGAACACAGAACCTTTGCCAAGGTTACTTTCAACAGATATTTTACCACTCATAAGTTCTGTAAGGTTTTTGACAATGGATAAACCAAGTCCGCTTCCGCCATATTTTTGTGCAGTTGTGGCATCGTTTTGCTCGAATGGCTTAAATATACGATCTAGGAATTCTTGGCTTATTCCACACCCAGTATCTTTTACAACAAACTTCATAAAAACATGTTCATTTTGGGTTTTAATTTGTGTTGCAGTGAAAGTTATTTTACCGCAAGCGTCTGTAAATTTAACTGCATTACTTAATAAATTAATTAAAATCTGATTAAGCCTAAGCTGGTCTCCGCAAACAGTTTCAAATGTAATATCATTAGGAAGAAGTTCAAAGTCAATATTTTTTTGTTTGCATTGGCTGTAAAACATTGCAGAAATAGAATTTAAAAGTTGTTTTAAATCAAATGGTTCGTTGGCTATTTTAAGCTTTTCACTTTCAATTGCAGACATATCAAGAACATCATTAATAATATTTAGAAGCATTTTAGATGAAAATGAAATTTTATTTAAATACTCCAATGTTCTTTTTTCATCAGAAATATACTTTTCCGCAAGAGTAGTAAGCCCTATAATTGCATTCATAGGTGTTCGTATTTCGTGACTCATTCTAGACAAAAAGTCGGATTTTGCATGGCTTGCATGTTCTGCTTGTTCTATGGCTTGGGTAAGTTGCTCATTTTTTTTAAGTAACTCATTGTTGTGTTTTTGTTTAAGCATTGCTACTATTAGTAAAAGCCAAACGCAAACTATAACAAGAGTTGAAGTTGTTAAAATAAGAACCTTGTATTTTATGAAAAAATCATTGAACGAAAGTCTATATGGGTCTGCAAAGTTGTTATTTACAACTATCTTATTAATTTCATCATCATCTAAAACTTCAATTGTTTTTGAAATTATGGATATTAGCATTTCATTATTTGTGTTGCTAAGTGAGGCAATACAAAGGCTCTCCTGTGCATAGTATGCAGGCATAACCGATAAACTATCATATTTAGGATTTTGAAGTTTATGGCTTATGTAGTATGAATTTTGGAGCATAACATCTGCATTTCCGTTTAAAACAGCCTCAAGGCATTGGTCATTTGAAGGTTTGGTTATAATAGTAAAGTTTGGATAAATGCTTTTTATGTAGCTCTTTGCCAAACTGAAAGACTTGGGTATTGCCATAGTGAGTTTACCACTTGGGTTAAAAGATTTATTCACTTTGCCAACCATGGCAAGAGAACTTGTTAAAAAGGGCTGTGTTAGTATTAGTTTTTTACCATCTTCTAAATCTTCACCATAGAATACTCCAGCAACTAAATCAACATCGTTGCTTTCAAGGTATTGAGATGGACACACATTATCGGGAATAGGTTTATATTCAAATTTAATACCCGTTTCATCGGATATTAGGTTTAAAATATCTATGGTTATACCTGAAAATTCCTGTGTTTCAGGATTATAGTATGAAACAGGGGCACAGTCTTTTATATTTCCCACTGTAATTACAGGTTGGCTTTTAATAAATTCAGCTTCTTTACGGGTTAAAAGGGGTTTTGTGGTAGAGGCACTGGTGCTGTAGTATTTTGCATATAGGTCACTTTCAAAATATGGATTAAGACTCTTTATGTTATCAAGGGCGTTGTTAACTTCACTTAGCACAGCAGTATTTCCGTTGTTTGTAATAATATAAAATGGGTCAGAGCCAAATTTGCAAAGGGTTTTCAAGTCTTTGTGAAGTGCAAGACTGCCAGTGGCAATAGCATCAACATCACCTTTTTTAAGAGCCGCTAACATTTTACTATATTCACTATAGCCTTTAGTTTTATATGTAAAGCCGTTGTTTTGGGCATAAGTGTCAAAGGCTGTATTCTGAAAACTTTCGTCTAAAACAGCAACTGTCATTCCATCAAAGGAGGAAAAATCGTTATAGTACATATTGTCGTTATCCAGAAGTGTATAAAGAATGGTGCTTTCAATTCCAATAGGATATTTTGAATAATCAAAATATCTATCTCGTTCATCAGTATACTGAGCCATGCACACTAGGTCAATTTTACCTTTTTTAAGGTTTTCAAGGCTGTTTTCCCAAGTGTCAAAAATGTATTCATATTTCCATCCTGTGTATTTGGATATTTCTTTTAAATAATCAACACCATACCCTTTATATTTTCCTTCTTCTTGTTCAGAAATAAAACCCTCAATGTCTATATACCCAACACGCAATGTGGTTTCACGTTTATCGGCAAAAGCTGGCGTAAGGCTTGAAAATGTAAATATGAAAACCAGAAAAAGGGTTATTAAACGGGACATTTTTTTCATAAAAAACCTCCTAGTATAATGGGAATAAGATGATAATAATGAATATTTTTACATAATAATACAATTGTAATATATTTAGCGGATGTATGCAATTTTTTTCTTTTATTAACGATACTTTTAACTATATTTAAAGTAAATTAATAAAGGCAATTAAAAAAACCGCATATCCTGTAATAGGATTGCGGTTTTTTGTATGTTCCCGATGCGATTCGAACGCACGACCCCTCGCTTAGGAGGCGAGTGCTCTATCCTGCTGAGCTACGGAAACACAAAACTATATGGCTGTGGTATTACAATATTATATATTACCAGCACAGCTATTTTTAAATGCACAATATATTTTATGTGAAATATTGTATTTAGTCAATAGCAAAATTTATTGATTTACTTGACAAAACTGCGTTACTGCTTTACTATGATAATGCGATAACACATAATTGGTGATTAAGCTTAGGAGGTTTTTAGATGAAAAAGAGAGTATTAGCATTGGGCTTGGCGGCTACAATGGTATTTGGAGCATTAACAGGTTGTGCATCAAAAACAGCAAAAACAACACCAGCGACTACTGGTGCAGAGGCAAAAACAGAAGGTGAAGCAGAAAAAACTGCAACAGAGGATATTGGTTACGACAAGGTTATTGTTGGCCTTGATGATACATTTGCACCTATGGGTTTTAGGGACCAAAGCAATGAGCTTGTTGGTTTTGACGTAGAGCTTGCAAAGGCAGTAGGTGAAATAATTGGTGTTGAAGTTGAGTTTCAGCCAATTGAGTGGGCTATGAAAGAAACAGAGCTTGCCAACAAAAATATTGACCTTATATGGAACGGCTATACCATTACAGATGCAAGAAAAGAAAAGGTGCTTTTTACACAGCCATACCTTAAAAACAGACAGATTGTACTTGTTCCTGGCAACTCTGAAATTAAAACCCTTGCAGACCTTAGCGGAAAAACTGTAGCAACTCAGGCACAGTCTAGTAGCGAGGAAGCGATGATGGCAAAGCCTGAAATTACAGACACATTTGGCGAATATGTAACTTTTGGTACATATGAAGAATGCTTGCTTGACATGGAAGCAGGCAGGGCAGATGCGGTTGTTGCGGATGAAGTGCTTATACGTTATTATATTTCTCAGCATGAAGGAACAGAGTACAAAGTACTTGATGAAAACTTCGGTGAAGAAGAATATGGCATTGGTGCAAGAAAAGAGGACACAGCATTAGTTGAAGCAATAAATGGTGCATTAACAGAGCTTAAAGCTAACGGAAAAGGCAAAGAAATATCTGAAAAATGGTTTGCAGAGGATATTTTACAGTAACAAACAATAACAGAATAGAATTTAATTTGGCTGCCAAAATACTTGGCGGCTAAATTTGCGTATTAGGGAATGCAATTCAAAGGGGAAAAGCGTATGAATTATCTTGTTCAAATTTTAGAAGGGTTGGGATTAACATTAAGTGTATTTATTGTTTCCCTTATATTTTCACTGCCACTGGGTGCTTTGGTGGCTGGGTTAAGGCTTTCAAAAATTAAGGCAGTAAGTAAGGCTACAGAGGTTTATATCTGTGTACTTCGAGGTACGCCATTATTACTTCAAATTATGTTAGTATTTTTCGGTCTACCAAGTATAGGCATAAGTTTTGGAAGGTTTAATTCTGTAGTTATTGCATTTGTACTTAACTATGCTGCTTATTTTGGTGAAATTTTCCGTTCTGGAATACAATCTATAGAAAAAGGACAAAGAGAAGCTGCAAGCATACTTGGCTTTTCGCCTATGCAAATTAACTTAAAAATAGTATTGCCACAAGTAATTAAGCGTACGTTGCCATCTATAGGCAATGAGGTTATAACCCTTGTTAAAGACACATCTTTGGTGTATGCAGTTGGTTGGAGTGATATTTTGAAATATGCAAAGGGTATAGCTGTAAGGGATGCAACCCTTATGCCATATTTAATTGCAGGGACTATATATCTGGTGCTTACATATATTATTACCATTGCATTTGAGGCAATAGAGAGAAAAGTTAATTACGAAGAGTAGGTGAAAATATGTTATTACAAGCAGAGGGACTTTTTAAGGCATTTAATGATACGGTTGTGCTTAATGATATTAGCCTTAGTGTTGAACGTGGTGAGGTTGTTTCACTGGTTGGTCAAAGCGGTGCAGGTAAAACAACAGTACTTAGGTGTATTACTGGACTTGAAAAATGTGACAAAGGGAGTATAGCTATAAACGATAAATTTATATGCAAAACAGAAAATGGTATTACAACCTATGCTACTAAAGATGAATTGGCTCTTATACGCCATGAATTAGGCATGGTTTTTCAAGCATATCATCTTTTTCCCCATATGACGGTGCTTGAAAACGTTACCATTGCACTTACAGATGTTTATAAAGTTCCGCGTACTCAAGCAAACGAAGAGGCTGTTAAAATGCTAGAAAGCCTTGGACTTGGAGAGAAAATCAATAGTAAGCCATCACAGCTTAGCGGTGGGCAGAAACAGAGGGTTGCCATTGCAAGAAGCTGTGTTACAAACCCTAAGCTTTTGTGCTTTGACGAGCCGACAGCGGCATTAGATTCCGCATTGGTAGTGGAAATAATTAAAATTATAAGAAACCTTGCAAGTGAAAAAGGTATAGGTATACTTATAATAAGCCATGACGAGAAGTTTGTTAGGGATGTATCGGACAGAGTGCTTTTTATTGAACACGGAAAAATAACAAAGGAAATGACTTCAGAAGAGTACAAAAACGTAATAAGAGAATAAAAAATAGCCATGGGGTGTTTTAAACAGCGGTAATCACATATAAAGTGATTGCCGCTGTTTTTTTAAGGGAACCATTTGTAAATTAAATTAATATTTTGTGTATTATGAAGTTTGCTTGCCGATTAGAAAAGTGATATAGTAATAGACAGGAAGTATTTGTAAATGTGGAGGTTGATTATGAAAATATATAGTTGGAAAGACCTATTAGTATCTATATTTGGTGGCGGTGGTGCCATTATATATATATTATTACACTTTAACGAGGTAACTGATTTTTTTTATTTGATAATTTTTGCATATCTAGTTTTAAAAGGAATTTCTATTTCTATTTCAAAAGAAGAATTAGATAAGGAGAAAAAAAGAGAAGCAAAAATGAAAAGGGTTTACCGTAAGCTGTTTGGAAAATTTGGACCAGTGGCACCATACGGAGGACCTATTTTGATGGGATTAGGCTGTGCAGTTGCACTATTACTTCCTGAAGTGGAATGGGTGAGAGAATGGCTTCTATTAATTTTGATATTGGGTGCATTAGCTTACAATATTTGGCTAGCTATAATAATAAGAAAACATATGAAGATTGAGGAAGAACAAGAGAGAGTTAATTGTGAAAAAGTGGAATAAAATGAAATAACACAAAATATATAGTAGTTTTAGTATAATGCTAGAAAACAGCATTATATTATTGCGTTATTTTTACCATATCATATTGCCATCTGCACCACCATACTGTTCTATCATAATTTTAGCAAGACGGGCATCTGGAGTTTTGATTTTAACGGGAAATTCAAGCTTTTTTTCATAAATCCACATTTATTTACACCTCGCTTTGGGAGCTTCAAAATTGAAAGAGTTCTGCCATGGCCATGGGCAATCGTCCCAGAGCCATTTATCATCACAACGGTTCATGCTTCTGCTGCCACAAACAGGGCCAGCAATTTTTTCATATTTGCCGCGTACGGTATCAGCAGCTTTAATAATTTTGTTATACATTGCAATAGCTTCTTCATGCGTTGGATGAGTATTAAGAAAAAGTGCTAAATCTGTTGCCATAAAATCCAATTCTGTAAGAGTTTTTAAAAGAGCATACCTTTCCATTAAGCTACCTCCTTCCTAAATATCTGCAACGATAATACGGTATTACAAGCTGAGGGAAAATTGTGCCGCAGGCAAGGCTATCCTCTTGTGAAAATGTTTTGAAATCTGTTTGGTACGGAACGTAAGCTTGAGCCAAGCCAACATGCTCCATAACACAGTCGTTGCAGTCTAAAACCTCATAACAAAAATCTTCTGGTGTTGTAGCACAAGCATCTTCAACTTTGCTTTTTACACACCTACATTCTTCATTGTAATTTGGCCTTTGACAACCAAAAGCCATATAGTAATCCTGGTAATTCTGGGTCAATTTTATAACCTCCTAAAGGTTGGTTGCAGTTTTATATTATGAGGAAAAACATGATGGTGTTACTAAATTGGCTTGTCAAAGGTATAAAATGCTGAAAATGTGTTGACATATTTTGCTATTGGATTAAAATAAAATAGTATAGCGGGGTGTGGCTCAGGTGGTAGAGCGCTGCGTTCGGGACGCAGAAGTCGTGAGTTCGAGTCTCGTCACCCCGATTTGCAAAAAATATATTTTATGTAATTTGAAACTGAATGTACTATAGAAAAACTTTTATGCATTAGGTGAAGGTGGCGAAAACCCATGGAAATAATTACTGTTACAAAGGACAACTTAGAAAAAGAGCATATTTGCTGTGCTATTTCCAACAACAAAGATTGCCAGGTGGTTGCTAAAAAAAGCTGGCTTGCAGAAAGATTTGATGAGGGACTTGTTTTTAAAAAAGGCGATATGCGTGGCAAATGTTTTATTGAGTATATTCCGGCTGAAAAAGCATGGTCACCAATTAAGGCAGACGGATATATGTATATAGACTGCTTTTGGGTATCTGGACAATTAAAAGGGCATGGTAATTCTAATATTTTGTTAGAAGAATGCATTAAGGACAGCAAAGAAAAGGGCAAGCGTGGGCTTGTAGTTCTATCATCAAAAAAGAAAATGCCTTTTCTTTCTGATGGCAAGTATTTAAGATATAAAGGTTTTCAATTAGCGGATACGGCAGAACCGTTTTATGAGTTAATGTACTTACCATTTGATAATTCAGCGGACAAGCCATGTTTTAAAGAAAGTGTGAAAAGTCCCAAAATTAAGGAAGATGGGTTTGTGCTTTATTATACGCACCAATGTCCTTTTACTGCCAAATATGTACCATTAATTGAAGCCGTTGCAAAAGAAAAAGGTATTCCGTTTAAAGCAATAAAATTTGAAACAGCTCAACAGGCACAAAATGCCAATGCTCCGTTTACTTCTTATAGCTTGTTTTTTAATGGAGAGTTTGTAACAAATGAAATTCTTTCGGAAAAGAAGTTTGAAAAACTAATTGCAGAAAAGAGTTTTTGAAAAATACTTATAAGGTTTTTTCAAAATTAGGGAAACGCTGATTTTTGATATTTGAATTAATCAGCGTTTTCCTAGATGGTTTAATAGAATTTAAGCAAATATTCAAAAAAAGAGTGAGAAATCTTGCGGACACAAGGTTTCTCACTTTTTTTCAATTCAGATATTCTCTAAAAGAGAGGTCTTTTTATTTTTTCAAGAACAGTTTTTTCTACTAAGGTCAAGCAAATAATTATTTACCAAGCCAAGCGTTTACCTGTTCTTCATGGGTACTAACCCAATCTTTTGCAACGTCAAGAGGGTCTTTATCACTATCTTCAATTGCACCCATTAAGTCAGATAATACTTCATCTGAAAATTTGAAGTTCTTTAATAACGCTGCTACTTCTGGTGCATCTTCCTCAAAGCCTTTTCTGCTGTATATGTGGATGTTTTCTGCATCGCCATATATTCCTTTTGGGTCTTCTAATACTTTTAAATCCCAGCGTGAGAACATCCAATGTGGTGTCCACCCTGTAACTGCAATTGCTTCGTTATTATCAATAGCCTTTTTTAAAGACGCTGTCATTGCTGGACCACTTCCGCTAACCAATTCGAAGTCTAAATTATACTCATCAATTGTTTTTTCAGTTGCATTCATAATTCCAGCACCTGAATCGATTCCTATAATTTTACCATCAAACAAATCTTTATTATCATTTAACTCATCAATGCTGTTAATATCTACATAAGATGGCACAACAATGCCAATTAATGCGTTTTCGTAGCTAACACCTAAATCTACTATATCGTCACCATACTTTTCTAAGTAATCAGCATGTGTAACTGGCAGCCATGTATCCAGAAAAACATCTGTGTTTCCGCTAGCTAATGAAGTAAATATAGGTGCAACGTCGGCTAATACCAAATCAACGTCGTAATCCATTTTATCTTCTAGTATAGCCGCAGCAAGATTTGTCATTGCTATGCCTTCAGACCAGTTTACATATCCAATTGTTATTTTTTTTGTTTCTGATTTAACTTCTTCCTTTTTAGTATTGGGTGAGCACCCTGTAATAACACCTGTTACCAATACTAACCCTAAAACTAATGATAAAAATTTCTTCATACGCTACACTCCTTTAATTATTATTCTTTATCCGAATTATTTTCTTCCACCACTTAAATTCTTAGGTTTTCCAATACTTTGTGTTACTCTATCCAATATCATAGCAAGAATAACAACCGCCAAACCACCTTCAAAACCGTCGCCAATCTTCATTTGTGAAATACCTTTTAAAACTACATCTCCAAGTCCGCCCGAGCCAATCATTGCAGATATTACTACCATAGAAAGTGATAGCATAATTGTTTGGTTTAAACCTGCCAAAATTGTGGGCATAGCCAAAGGTATCTGTACCTTAAATAGCATTTGTTTAGGGGTGGCTCCAAAGGCTCGTGATGCTTCTATAACGTCTGATGGAACCTGCCTAATACCTAAACTTGTTAAACGTACTATTGGTGGCATAGCAAATATAATTGTTGCCACAGCACCTGGCACGGGGCCTAAATCGAAAAAATACACGGCAGGAATTAAGTAAACAAATGCAGGCATGGTCTGCATAAAGTCAAGAATAGGTCTCATAACTTTATTCAATCTGTCACTTCTTGACATCCAAATTCCAAGTGGTAATCCGATAATAAGAGCTATTAAAGTTGCTGTTGTAACCAGAGCAAAGGTCTTCATAGTCATTTGCCATAATTCTATACTTTTAATCAGTAAACAGCCAAACACTGCAAAAATGGCAGTTCTTTTTCCGGCTGTAAAGTATGCAAGGACTGCAATTAAAATTAACATTATAACAAATGGAACGCTTACATAAACAAATTCGAATCCGTTTATAATGGACTCTATTGCATATTTTATTCCGCCAAAAAAACCATCCAGATTATTTGTTAACCAATCAACACCTTTTTCTACATAAAATCCTAATGGTAGTCTAATCATCCTCTTCTCCTCCTCCCATTATTCCTGCGAGTACGGAAACTTTGAAAATAATCCCTAAAATTTTACGTTCTTCATCAACTACTACAACCGGATACCTTGAATTGATGAATAACGGTATAATATCTCCTATTAAAACATCTGGGGAAACTTCATTTATATCACTATCAATTATTTCACTTAAATCATCCTTATTTGCCTTGATTAGTTCCATTGTGTCTTCTATAGTAACAATTCCTTTTAACTTACGTTGTTTATCAACAACAAAAACACTGGATAGATTTGCTTCCTTCATTCTTCTTACTGCAATTCTGGCACCATCTTTGGAGTACACAATGGTATCCACTTTCTTCATAATAGAACTGGCTGTAACTACCTTTACGCGGTTTACATCTTGAACAAATTCTTTTACATAATCATTTGCTGGATGCTTCAATATTTCCTCAGGACTGCCAATTTGCACTATTTCTCCGTCTTTCATAATGGCAATGCGATCGCCTATTTTTAAGGCTTCATCTAAGTCATGTGTTATAAAAATAATTGTTTTTTGCATCTTCGATTGTAACGCAAGTAATTCATCTTGCATGTCTTTTCTAATCAATGGGTCCAATGCACTAAAGGCTTCATCCATAAGTAAAATGTCAGGATTAGTAGCCAAAGCTCGTGCTAGACCTACACGTTGCTGCATGCCACCGCTTAATTCTGAAGGCATTGATTTTTCATACCCCTTTAGTCCAACTAATTCTAGTGATTCCAATGCTTTTTTATTACGTTCATCAATTCCCACACCCTGTATTTCAAGACCAAATGCCACATTTTCTTCTATGCTACGGTGTGGTAGCAAAGCGAAATTTTGAAATACCATTCCTATTTTTTTTCGCCTAACTTCTCTTAATTGAGCTTTATCACATTTCGTTATATCTTCGTTATCAATGTATACCACGCCACTTGTTGGTTCAATAAGACGATTAAGACATCTTATTAAAGTAGACTTGCCACTTCCAGATAAACCCATAACTACAAAGATTTCTCCCTCTTCAACGGCAAAACTTGCATTGCTAACTCCTATTCCATGATCTGTTTCTTTCAATATTTCTTTTTTAGACTTACCTTTTTTCAGCATCTCCAATACCTTATGTGGTGTTGAGCCAAAAATTTTGTATAGATTTTTCACCTCAAGTTTTATCATATATATTTAATAACCTCCCTTCGCTCTATTAAAGTAAATAAATATTTGTAACATGTGTGATGCAGCATACAAACAAGCAACTTTATGAAAAATTAAAGTTGTCACTTTGTAAATGTAACACATTTAAGCAAAAATGTCAATGAACATAGAATTACTTAATTAGATTAACAGCTATATTATTTGACAAAATATCTTTATTAAGTCAATTAAATTTAAATAATTAAGAACAGTAACTATGGATGGTATTCAAAATATATTTTAAGACCAAAAAAAACAAAGTGTTTAAATATACACTTTGTTTTTTCATCTTATTCGACCTACTATGGGCAAAAAAATTGCGGTGTTAAAGTAGATAAAAAATTAAATATTATTCGTTTTTTTAGATATCAAGTTTGCCTAGATAGCTTTCCATATCAATTCCATACTCGTCACAAATAACTTTCATTTCTTTAATTGTGTTTTCGTTTACAGGGAAACCTTCTTTAAGGCGAAGAGCATAGGCTTCAACTTCCTTTTCGCCATGGGTGTAAATTCTTGTTTGACCTTCTGCTTTTGGAGACTGGCGAAGTTCTTCTAAATATGTGCTGAAATGTGCTTTAATAGCTTCTGGGTCGCCAAAAAGGTTAGGGTTAATGGCAATAAAGCTGTGGCAAGTTCCGCCTAAAGCACCAATGTGGGTATGGTTTGAAGTAAGACCCTGTGAAAGGATAGAGGATAAAATTTCTGCTATCATTCCATAGCCATATCCTTTATGACCGCCTAATTTTTCGGTTGCACCACCAAGTGGAAGAATGCCTCCGCCATTTTTTTCATCGATATTTTTAAGAATGTCCTGAGCATCAGAGCCAGCTTGACCAGCGGCATTAATTGTCCATCCTTCAGGGAGAGGTTCGCCTTTTTTGTTATAAACTTCAACCTTGCCTCTAGTTACAACTGTTGTAGAAGCATCAAAGAAAAAGTCATAAGGTTTAGCGGGCATTGCAATTGCAATTGGATTAGAGCCAAGCATAGCCACACGACCATTTGTAGGTACCATAATAGCCTCGCTGTTGGTAGTTGAAATGCCAATTAAGCCTTCATCACATGCTAATTTTGCATAGTAACCAGCAATTCCGTAGTGGTTTGAATTACGCACAGAAAT
Source organism: Lachnospiraceae bacterium (assembly GCA_028695945.1). Lineage (GTDB taxonomy): Bacteria > Bacillota > Clostridia > Lachnospirales > Anaerotignaceae > UBA8514. The sequence goes on along the minus strand of JAQVIB010000002.1, from coordinate 6,857 downwards.
AAGACCAACACCATTTTTCTTAGCCATTTCTATAGCTTTGTTCATGGCGAAGTGGCCAACTAATTGTCCAGTTCCGTGGTTGTTGTCTATAACGGCACTTATTGGAGTTTCGTGAACGATTTCCCATTTACTATCCATGTGAATTCTTCCGTTTTTGATGGAGTTATAGTAGCGAACCATTCGCTGAACTCCGTGGGATTCAATGCCGTACATATCACTCATAAGTAAAACGTCGGTAATTATTTTGCTTTCATCATCTGTGAAGCCAAGTTTAGAAAATACATGATTGCTTAATTTTTTCATTGCTTCGTATTGAATACTAACGTAAGCCATCTTATTCCTCCTTGAATAAAGTTAATATTTTGTTGACTAGCTTTCTTGATTATACTACAATATTTAAGTATTGTAAGCATAAAAATTCATTGTATGAAAAAAAAAACAGTGCAACACAATTCAGGGAGAGAAGGGGTATTTGAAAAATGGACAGAGAATCCAGAAAACACTATCATTGGGTGTACTTTACTTCGGTGTGTATAGCTATTGTGGGAATCATTTTGGGGGATTACCGCACTATACCAGAAGGCATGAAGGCAATTTTTTACAGTAAAGCAATATTAATCACCGATTACATTGCACTTGCCGGGGTGGCTGCCGCTTTTTTTAATGTGGCATTAGTAACGCTTTTTTCCGCAATTTTAATGAGGCTAAACCACTTGCCTATGCACGGACGAAGTATTTTAACAGTTGGGTTAATGGCTGGATTTGGATTTTTTGGAAAAAATATTTATACAATGTGGTTTATTCTTTTAGGAACATATTTACTTGGCGTTATATGCAAAGAAAAATTTAGCAAAAACCTTATGAGTGGTCTTTTGGCAACATCCTTGGGGCCTATTGTTGGAGTTGCATATTTGCATAATGGAGTAACACCACTATCTGTATTTTATGCTGTTATTGTAGGGATTATAATAGGGTTTGTAATACCTTTACTTGCTATACACACAAACGTAATTTTACGTGGTTTAAATCTTTACAACGTGGGGTTTGCGGTTGGTTTATTGGCAATGATAATGGTACCGGTGATGCATAGTTTAAATTTTTCATTTGATAATCAGGGTTGTTGGTCAACGGGAAACAATATGCAGTTTGGAATTTTCCTATACATGTTGTCACTTGTGTTCATTCTGTGCGGATATTTGGCAGATAGGGATAACGCTTTTAAAAATTATATTACATTGCTAAAAAGACCTGGTTTAGGAAAGGACGATTTTACATATCTTGATGGAATTGGTGCTGTACTTGTAAACATGGGTGTAAACACAATTATTTGTACAACATACTTGCTTTTAATTAAGGGTGACTTGAATGGGCCTACTCTTGGTGGAATTTTCACAATTATTGGGTTTAGTGCAAACGGAAAGCACGCTAAAAATATTATACCTGTTATGTTAGGAATTTTTATTGGTGGTTTAATAAGCCCTACCTATTCACCTACAACTCCAGGAATTCAAATGGCAGTGCTTTTTGGTACAACCCTTGCACCTGTGGCGGGTACTTATGGTTTTGTGGCAGGCACATTTGCAGCTATTATTCATTCTTCAGCTGTTCTTAAATCAGGAATTTCAGCAGGAGGTGCAAATCTTTATAATAACGGTTTTTGCGGCGGAGTTATATCAATTGTGTTGTATCCTGTATTAAGTAGATTTCTAAAAGCAAATACATTTAATGAACCATCTGAAAGTAGATGTAAGCCGCACGATATTGAAGTAGTTGCAGTAGCCGCCGAGGTGTAGGATAGTTGTGTGAAAAAGGTTATAAGTAAAATTTTTGTGCTAAGAAAGAATGAAAATTTTATTTAATTTTGTGTTGACAACACGGCACAAGTGTGATAGATTAGTTTTCAACATCAATTGAATAGTTTTAATAACACTGTGAAGAGGAATAGTAAATTTCTTAAGATTTTCAGAGAGCTGCCGTGTGGTGCGAGGCAGTAATACGAGAGAAATTGAACTCGCCTTGGAGTGATTCGCTGAAAAAACAACCATTTTAGAATGTTAATAGGTGGAATCGGAGGTCAACCGTTATAATGACAGGATATACAGCAGAACTGATTAGGTTTACTGCCTGTATCCGTATTAAGTGTGTTCCCTTTGGGAACAAATGAGAGTGGTACCACGGAGGTTATGCCCTTCGTCTCTATTATAGGAGACGAAGGGCTTTTTTTATTTCAAATTTGAAGAAATACATAGAATAACTAAATGAGAAGGAGCAAAAAATTATGATGAACTATACAAAATACCGTCAATACCCAACAATGAATATGCCTAATAGAAAATGGCCAAGTGCTGTTATTACAAAAGCACCTATCTGGTGTAGTGTAGACCTTAGAGATGGTAACCAAAGCCTTGAAATACCTATGAGTCTTGATGAAAAAATGGAGTTTTTCAACTATTTGGTTAAAATAGGTTTTAAAGAAATTGAAATTGGTTTTCCTGCGGCAAGTGATACAGAGTTTGAGTTTGCAAGAAAGCTTATTGATGAAAACTTAATTCCTGATGATGTTGTGGTGCAGGTGCTTACACAAAGCCGTCCGGAAATTATTAAGAAAACTTTTCAGGCGTTAAGGGGTGCAAAAAAAGCAATCGTTCACCTTTACAATTCAACTTCAACATTGCAAAGAGATGTTGTTTTTGGGAATAGCATGGAGCAGACAACTGCACTTGCGGTTGAGGGTGCAAAGCTTTTAATTTCTGAAGCAGAAAAAATTCCTGAAACAGATTTCTTTTTTCAATATTCACCAGAAAGCTTTACGGGAACAGAAATGGATTACGCAGTTGAAATTTGTAATGCTGTAATTGATGTTATTAAACCAACTGCAAAAAAGAAGCTTATTATCAATCTTCCATCTACGGTGGAAATGGCAACAGCAAATATATATGCAGACCAAATTGAATACCAGTGCAGTAAGCTTAGAAACAGAGAAAACCTTATCGTCAGCCTTCATGCACATAACGATAGAGGCACTGCCGTAGCGGCAACAGAGCTCGCAATTATGGCAGGAGCAGACAGGGTTGAGGGAACTTTATTTGGAAACGGAGAAAGAACGGGAAATACCGATATTATGGCGGTTGCAATGAATATTTTCTCTCAGGGCATTGACCCAGAACTGGATTTCAGTGATATAGATGCCGCAGTTGAAATTTACGAAAGAACAACAAGGCTTGCAGTACACCCAAGGCATCCATATGCAGGGGCTTTAGTTTATACAGCTTTCTCGGGTTCACATCAAGATGCAATAAGAAAGGGAATGGACAGAATGAAAGACCATCCAGATCATTGGGAAGTACCTTATTTACCAATTGACCCTATGGATGTTGGCAGAACTTACGACCCTATTGTTAGAATTAACAGCCAGTCTGGAAAGGGTGGAGTAGCATTTGTGTTGGAGCAAAACTACGGAATGTTTTTACCAAGAGCTTTTCAGCAGGATTTCAGTATTGTTATTACTAAGCTTTCGGATAGAAGCCATACGGACGTTTCACCAAGTGCTATAAGAAATGTATTCTTCGACACTTATGTTGACGGAAGAAACCCAATTTCAATTGAGAAATATAGAGAAATTAATAAGAGTGATGACGAAGAGGTTACTGTTGAGGCAGAGATTACTTATCACAGACAGCCATTAACAATTTGTGGCATGGGTAATGGTATTATTGACGCTTTTACACATGCATTGGAAAAACATTTTGAGGTTAAACTTGAAATTAATGATTACCGTGAACATTCTATGGAATATGGAACAAAAGCAAGAGCCATTTCTTATGTGCAGGTTTCTGATGGAAAAGGAAAGGTTGGTTTCGGTGCAGGAACATCAAGCAATATTATAAAGTCATCACTTAGGGCGGTAGTTAGTGCCGTAAATAAAATTATAGATTAGTTGTTACTGGAACTGATTTCAAACATACTGGAGACAAACCTTGGGCGTTGCCCAAACCCACTTGCTTTTTGAAAAAAGCAAGACCAAAAACTTTATTAAAACCGCATGAGATGCGGTTTTAGATTGGTCAATTATGCAATGGCAAAGACATGCCATCTGTCCGCAGGACAGCTTTGGGTCGCAAAGTGCTGACCGGTGAAACCCTTGTGGGTGTTTGAGGGCAGAGCCCTCAAGGTTTTAACTTTATCGACACAAGGATTGGAACGATGTTCCAATCAATATCTGAAGGAGGAAAATAAAATGGGAATGACAATGACACAAAAAATACTGGCGGCACACGCTGGCTTAGAAAGCGTTAAAGCAGGGCAATTGATACAGGCAAAGCTGGATATAGTTATGGGCAACGACATTACAACTGCTGTAGCAATACCAGAATTTAAAAAAACAGGGGCTACAGAGGTTTTTGACAAAGAAAAAGTAGTAATTGTATTAGACCATTTTACACCAAACAAGGATATTAAAGCGGCACAGCAGTGCAAGTGTAGCAGAGAATTTGCATGGGAAAAGGACATAAAGCATTTTTATGATGTTGGCGAAATGGGTATTGAACATGCACTTCTTCCTGAAAAGGGTATTGTTGCACCAGGAGAAGTTATTATAGGTGCAGACAGCCATACATGTACATATGGTGCATTAGGAGCCTTTTCTACAGGTGTTGGCTCTACAGATATGGCAATTGGCATGGCAACAGGTGAAGCGTGGTTTAAAGTGCCTAGTGCAATTAAATTTGTACTTACTGGTAAGCCAGCTAAATGGATTAGTGGTAAGGACATTATTTTACACATAATAGGAAAAATTGGTGTTGATGGTGCGTTATATAAATCTATGGAGTTTGTTGGTGATGGTATTAGCCATCTTTCTATGGATGATAGATTTGCTATGGCAAATATGGCAATTGAAGCGGGTGCTAAAAACGGCATTTTCCCTGTAGATGACAAAACTATTGCATATGAAAATGACCACACAACAAAGAAATATAAAATATTTGAGGCTGATGAGGACGCAGAGTATGATGAGGTTATTACAATTGATTTAAGCACATTACGTCCTACCATTTCTTTCCCACATTTGCCAGATAACACAAAAACAATTGATGAAGCAGAAAGTCTTAAAGTTGTTCTGGACCAAGCAGTTATTGGCTCATGTACAAACGGACGTTTAGAGGATATGAAAATTGCCGCAGACATTTTAAGAGGCAAAAAGGTACACAAGCGTGTAAGAACCATTGTAATTCCTGCAACACAGCAGATTTATTTGGATTGTATTAAGCTTGGATATGCAGAAGATATTATTAAAGCAGGTGCAATTTTCTCTACCCCAACATGCGGACCATGCCTTGGCGGACATATGGGTATACTTGCTGAAGGAGAAAGGGCAATTTCTACAACTAACCGTAACTTTGTAGGCAGAATGGGACATACAGAAAGCGAAGTTTACCTTGCAAGCCCAGCTGTTGCAGCGGCATCGGCACTGGTTGGATATATTGCAGACCCAGAAAAAATTACAGGAGGTATGAACTAATGGAGGCAAAGGGAAGAGTTTTTAAATATGGCGATAACGTGGATACAGACGTAATTATACCAGCAAGATACCTTAATGTATCCAGCGGTGAAGAGCTTGCAAAATATTGTATGATTGATATTGACGCAGACTTTGTAAACAAGGCTAAAAAAGGCGATATTATTGTTGCAACTAAAAATTTTGGCTGTGGCTCATCTCGTGAACATGCACCTCTTGCTATAAAATGTGCAGGTATCAGTTGTGTTATTGCTTCAACATTTGCTCGTATTTTCTACCGCAATGCAATTAATATTGGGTTGCCAATTTTAGAATGTGAAGAAGCGGCAAACGACATTAAAGCAGATGATGAGGTTAGTGTTGATTTCACAACAGGTGTTATTACTAATGTTACAACAGGAAAAACCTATAAGTCAGAGCCTTTTCCAGAGTTTATGCAAAAGATAATGGCAGAGGGCGGCTTGGTTAAATATACAAGCAGTAAAATTGGTTAACAAGTTCATCCAAGTGTTGATTCGATATAGGAGGAAAAACAATGGCAAGCTTTAATTTAGCGGTAATTAAGGGCGATGGAATAGGCCCTGAAATAGTAGATGAGGCATTAAAGGTGCTTGAAGTAATAGGCGAAAAATTTCAGCATAAATTTAATTTTACAGAGGTTTTGGCAGGCGGAAATGCCATTGATGCCTGTGGAGAATGTTTACCAAAAGAAACTGTTGAAGTATGTAAAGATTCTGATTCTGTTATTTTAGGTGCGGTTGGCGGCCCTAAGTGGGACAATGTTCCAGGTGACCAACGTCCAGAAAGGGCACTTTTAGGTCTAAGAGAACAGCTTGGACTTTACGCAAATCTTCGCCCTGCCATTATACATAACGCCTTAAGCGACGCGTCACCTATTAAAAAGGAAATAGTTGGCGACAGCCTTGATATACTTATTGTGCGTGAGCTTACAGGCGGTATATATTTTGGTGACCGTGGATACAGAGATGGGAAATATGGAACAGAGGCTTACGATACAGAGGCCTACAGTGAAACAGAAATTAGGAGAATTGCAAAGGTTGCCTTTGAGGCGGCTATGAGCAGAGATAAACGCCTTACAAGTGTGGATAAAGCTAACGTTTTGGAAACCTCACGTTTATGGAGAAAAGTTGTAATTGAGGTGGCTAAAGATTATCCTGAGGTTATACTTGACCATATGTATGTAGATAATGCCGCAATGCAGTTAGTACGTAACCCAAAACATTTTGATGTAATTGTTACATCTAACATTTTTGGTGATATTTTATCCGATGAAGCAAGCCAGATAACAGGTTCAATTGGCATGCTTCCGTCAGCAAGCCTT
>JAQVIB010000087.1 GCA_028695945.1 Lachnospiraceae bacterium | reverse complement strand
CTCTTCCGATCTGGTTTTGGATGAGGGGAAAAAACCTATTTTGGCAATTGGCACTGTTGAGAATATAACAAAGCTTAAGGAAATAGAGCAAAGATTTCAAAAGGAAGGACAGTACCGTGAATTGTATATGGCAGATGCCGTACTAATACATGAGGTAAATGTTACCCGTAACATTGTGAAGGTACGAAGTGGAAGAAGAAATCATCGAATTACACCAGCTGTTCCATATACAAATATCAGTAAAAAGCTAATTAATAAATATGTGCACCCAGATGATATGGAAATGGTAAAAGATATGTTTTTGCCAAAAAGTCTTATTCGGGTTTTTGAAAAAGAAAATGGCGAACGCGAATGTGAAATAAGGTGCAAGGGCAGGGATGGAAAAGAGTTTTGGGTTTTGGCTATTAGTCATATGCTTAAAGACCCTGAAACATCGGATATATTGTGTTTTACATATATGCGTAATATTCAAATAAGGAAAGAAAAGGAACTAAAGCTAAAGGAAAGTGCAGAAAAGGATGTGCTTACCAATGTATACAACAGGGCAGTATGTCAACAGATGATAACAGAGTATCTGAATGAAATTAAACAGGGCGAAATACATGCTTTTTTCATTATTGACATTGATAATTTTAAACATATTAATGACAAGTTTGGTCATATGCAAGGTGACAAGATATTGGTAGAAGTTGCAGATATATTGAAAAAGAATTTCCGAAATGGAGATATTGTTGCCCGCCTTGGTGGCGATGAATTTGTTATATTTATGAAAAATGCAGGAAGCATTGGTCTTATAGGGGAAAAGGCAAAAATGCTTTGTAAAGAGGTATCCAGCCTAAACATAAAGGAAGACGGAAACAAATTATCAGTAAGCATAGGCATTGCTGTTGTTCCAAAGGATGGCACTACATACGAGGAACTGTATAAGGCGTCGGATATTGCTCTTTATTCCGTTAAAGAAGCTGGCAGAAATGGTTTTAAAATTTTTTGAAAATTTGTTACTATAAGACCTAATGTTAAGTAAAGATATGGCTTTTTTCTACTTTTAAGGTTATAATATAGAATTAACGAAGGAAGGTGGCTGTACCATGGAAACGGAAAATAAACAATTTACGCATCTGCATGTGCATACAGAATATAGCCTTCTGGATGGTTCGGCAAAAATAAAGGAGCTTGTATCACGTGCAAAAGAGCTGGGTATGGAAAGCCTTGCAATTACCGATCATGGGGCGATGTATGGAGCGGTGGAGTTTTACAAGGCGGCAAAGGAGGTTGGTGTTAAGCCTATTATTGGATGTGAGGTTTATGTTGCACCAGCATCACGTCTTATAAAAGATACAAGTGCAGGTTTTAACTACTATCATTTGGTACTTTTGGCAGAAAATAATGAAGGATATCAAAACCTTATTAAAATAGTATCCTATGGTTTTATAGATGGTTTTTACTATAAACCAAGGGTAGATTTGGACTTGCTTAAAAAATACCATAAGGGAATTATTGCCAGCAGTGCGTGCCTTGCAGGACCTGTAGCAAGGGCAATTTTGCAAAGCAATTACAAAAAGGCAAAGGAAACGGCACTGGAGTATGAAGAAATTTTTGGCAAGGGTAATTTCTTTTTGGAATTGCAAGACCACGGAATGAGTGAGCAAAAAATAGTTAATCAGCAGCTTTTGCGTATTCATGAGGAAACAGGAATACCAATGATTGCTACCAACGATAGTCATTATATTTATCGTGATGATGCAGTGCCTCACGATATTTTGCTATGCATACAAACAGGTAAAACTGTTAACGATGAAGAAAGAATGCGTTACGAAGGTGACCAGTTTTATTTAAAAAGTGCAGAAGAAATGTATAGTCTTTTTCCTTATGCAAAGGATGCGTTGGAGAATACAAATAAAATAGCTCAAAGGTGCAATGTGGATTTTGTTTTCCACGAACTTAAACTGCCACAGTTTGATGTTCCCGACGGAAAAACGGCAAAGCAGTATCTGCGTGAAATTTGTACGGAAGGCTTTGAAAGACTGTACCCAGAAGCAGACGAAAGCCTTAAAGAAAGGCTGGAATATGAACTTACCACAATTGAAACAATGGGATATGTGGACTACTTTTTAATTGTTTGGGATTTTATTAAATTTGCAAAGGACAACGACATTATTGTTGGCCCAGGGCGTGGCAGTGCGGCAGGCAGTATAGTAAGCTATTGTCTTTCTATAACCACAATAGACCCAATTAAATATAATCTTATTTTTGAGCGTTTTCTTAACCCAGAACGTGTAAGCATGCCCGATATTGATATTGACTTTTGCTATGAACGCCGACAAGAGGTTATAGATTACGTTATTCGCAAATATGGTGATGACCACGTTGCTCAAATTATAACCTTTGGAACATTGGCGGCAAGGGCGGCCATAAAGGATGTTGGACGAGCCCTTGCAATGCCTTATTCAGAGGTGGACAGGGTTAGCAAAATGATACCATTTGAAATTGGTATAACCATAAAAAAAGCACTTACCATGAACCCTGAGCTAAGAGAAATTTATGATAATGAGGAGAACGTAAAATATCTTATTGACATGAGTTCAAGATTGGAAGGGCTTCCACGCCATGCTTCAACCCATGCGGCAGGTGTTGTTATATGTAAAAAGCCTGTAATGGAATACGTTCCACTTAATAACAACGACGGTGCAATTACAACACAGTATACAATGACCCTTTTAGAGGAGCTTGGAATACTTAAAATGGACTTTTTGGGACTTAGAACCCTTACTGTAATTCAAAATGCTGTTAAAGAAATTAAGCGTATACATGGCATTGATTTAAATATGGACAAAATTCCATATGACGATAAAAAGGTATACGACCTTATTTCTCAAGGTAAAACCGAGGGAATTTTTCAGTTGGAAAGTGCTGGAATGAAGTCCTTTATGAAAGAACTTGTGCCATCTAGGTTAGAAGATTTAATAGCGGGAATTTCTCTTTACCGACCAGGACCTATGGATTTTATTCCTAAATATATTAAAGGTAAAAACAATGCGGATAACATTCAATATACTCACCCTGCACTGGAAAAAATACTAGAGCCTACTTATGGATGTATAGTATATCAAGAGCAAGTAATGCAGATTGTGCGTGATTTGGCTGGTTACAGCCTTGGCAGAAGTGACCTTGTGCGACGTGCAATGAGTAAGAAAAAAGCTTCGGTAATGGCAGAGGAACGAAAAAACTTTGTATATGGTACAGAGGGTGTTAACGGCTGTGTTAAAAACGGTATACCAGAAGAGGCGGCAGAAAAAATATTTGATGACATGACAGATTTTGCAAAGTATGCTTTTAACAAAAGCCATGCGGCATGTTATGCAGTTGTTGGTTACCAAACAGCGTGGCTTAAAAATTATTATCCAGTGGAATTTATGGCGGCTTTAATGACTTCCGTTATGGATAATTCTGCAAAGGTTTCAGGGTATATTGAAGAATGCAAAAAAATGGGCATTGGCCTGTTGCCTCCAGATATAAATGAAGGGTATCCCTCATTTTCTGTGTCAGATGGAAAAATTCGATTTGGGCTTGCGGCAATTAAAAGCGTTGGACGTGGCACAATTAATGCAATAGTTAAAGAAAGAGAAACCGCAGGTGCATTTAGAAGTCTTACAGATTTTCTTAAACGAATGGACCAGAAGGAGCTTAACAAGCGTGCAATAGAAAGCTTTATAAAAGCAGGTGCTTTTGACAGCTTTGGTGGAAATAGAAGCCAATACATGGCAGTATATAAGGGTGTTTTAGATGGCATTTCCTCTGCAAGAAAAAACAACATTGCAGGTCAGATGGATTTATTTGCCCTAACCATGGGCGAAGAAGAAAATGCTGATTCCAGTTTTGAGGATAGTTTCCCAGACATTTCGGAATACTCTCAAAAGGATAAACTTGCAATGGAAAAAGAAGTTCTAAGCATTTATGTAAGCGGTCACCCATTAGCAGAATACGAAAGTGTATTAAGAAGAAAAGTAAGTTGTTCAAGCCTAGATATTATGGCAGGTGAGGACGAGGAGCGTTCAACAAGGGTTATTGATGAACAGCGAGTAAAATACGGTGGCATGGTAACTGAAAAAACCGTTAAATATACAAGAAACAATAAGATTATGGCATTTATTAAGGTAGAGGATATGTACGGAGTGGTGGAAGTGGTGGTTTTTCCCAACACCTATGAAAAAGTACAGGAGTTTATTGCCCAGGACAGCATAGTTGTTGTGGAAGGACGTGTGCAGACGGCAGATGGTGAGGACGGAAAAATAATTGCAGAAAAAATTTCACCATTAACAATGGAGGACATTGAGGAAGAAAATGAAACTAGAGTAATGTTTATTAAAGTTGAAAATTCCAAAGGGCTTAAAGAGCTTATGCCATTACTTAAAAGCCATGCAGGCAAAGTGCCAGTAAGAGTTAGAAATACAGAAACAGGAGAAATGCTAATTGCACCTAAAAGCAGTTGGATAACACCTTCTGATAAATTAATGGAAGAACTGAAAAAAAACCTTGGAGACGACAGTGTTGTGCTTCGAGAAAAATAAACTTATTAGACAGATGAAGGTAAAATAAAGGAGGTCAGCATGATATGAGAAAAACAAAAATAGTGTGTACCCTTGGACCAGCAACAAATTCCAAAGAAAAAATAAAAGAGCTAATCCTAAACGGAATGGATGCGGCAAGAATAAATTTTTCCCATGGAACTTACGACACCCATGAGGTACTTATTAACGACCTTAAAGAGGCACGCAAGGAATTAGATGCCCCAATACCATTAATATTGGATACTAAAGGGCCTGAAATCAGAATTAAAAAATTTGCTAACTCTAAAATTTATCTTGAGCCAGGCAGTAGGTTTACCCTTACAACCAATGATGTTGAGGGCAACGAAAAAATGGTAAGCGTTACCTATGAAAATCTTCCAAGTGACCTAAATAAAAACAGCCGTGTACTTTTAGATGACGGTCTTATAGAGTTGAAAGTAGTGGGTCTTACAGAAACGGATATAGAATGCGAAGTTGTAAACGGTGGCTTTTTAAGCTCAAACAAAGGCGTAAATGTGCCAGATGTATACGTTAATTTACCAGCACTTACCCAAAGAGATATAGAGGACATTAAATTTGGCATTAAAATGGGCTTTGACTACATTGCCGCTTCTTTTATAAGAAGTGCCAGTGACGTTGTAAACATACGACGTGTACTAGAGGAAAACGGCGGTGATGACATTAACATTATTGCCAAAATTGAAAACCGTGAGGGTGTTAACAACATAGAAGAAATACTTGACGTTGCTGATGGTATTATGGTTGCACGTGGAGACCTTGGTGTGGAGATACCTATTGAGGAAGTTCCTCTTGTTCAGAAGGATTTAATTAAAAAGGCAAATGCCTTTTGCAAGCCAGTAATTACAGCAACACAAATGCTTGAAAGTATGGCATCCAACCCACGCCCAACCCGTGCCGAGGCAAATGACGTTGCAAATGCTATTTTTGATGGCAGTGATGCAATTATGCTTAGCGGTGAAACCGCACAGGGAAAATATCCTGTAGAAAGTGTTTCTACAATGGCACGAATTGCCTTTACTACTGAAAGCAGTATTAACTACATTAAAAGACTTCGTCAGCAGTTTTCACCTGAACAGACAAATATGACAAACGCCATAAGCTATGCGGCATGCACCACAGCGGCAGAGCTTAATACAAGCTGTATTGCAACTGTCACAAAATCAGGCTTTACGGCACGAATGATTTCAAAGTTTAAGCCATCATGCCCAATTGCCGCAAGCAGTTTTAACGAAACCGTTTGGCGTCAGCTTAACTTGGTTTGGGGTTGCAAGCCTGTCCTTTTGGAAGAAATTTTGGATAATACAAAGGTTTTTGAGCTGGCTATGGAAACGGCAGTAAAAAGCAGACTTGCAGTTAATGGAGATACTGTTGTAATTGCTGTTGGTGTACCTGTAGGTGTTTCAGGCTCTACCAACACAATGAGGGTTGAGATTGTTGGCGATGTTATATGCAAGGGTATAGGTGTTGGCACAAAGAGAGCTTCTGGAAAGGCAACAATTGTTAGAGTGTATGGCGAAGCACACAAGAGGTTTAAAAAAGGCGATGTTCTTGTAACCACATCTACCTGCAACGACCTTATGCCATTTGCAAAAAAAGCCTCAGCAATTGTTGTTGGCCCAATTGACCATACAGAAAACAGCCATGCGGAAATAGTTGGACATGCTCTTGATATTCCTGTTGTTATATGTAATAATAAGGTTACCGACCTTATTAAGGACGGAACACTTATTACAGTTGACGCAAAAAAAGGTTTTGTTTATTCAGGTATGCCTGAGGAGTAGGAGGAATTTGTATGGATAAATATGAATGTACAGTATGCGGTTATATTTATGATGAAGAAAAGGGAGACCCTGAAAACGGGGTTAAACCAGGTACACCTTTTAGCAAATTGCCAGATGATTGGGTTTGTCCGCTTTGCGAGGTAGGAAAAGAAGACTTTGAAAAAATGTAAAGAGGTACTGTAATGGACGAAAAAACTTTAGAAAACATGAAAGCTGCTTTAGAAATTTTTTATGAGGTAAACGGATACGAGGATTTTTACAACGAACAGCTTAAAACAAGAACACCGGCGGAAATTTATGAGCTTTATGAAGACACTTTTGGCGAGCAAATTTAATTACAAAAAGCTTAATTTTTTTAAATTTTACTTGTTATTTACCTAAATCAATAGTATTATACCCTTAGGGGCAAAATGCTGGAAGAAATAGAAAGATGAGGGTGAATAAAAATGGTAGAAATGTCAATTTTCGCTGTGTTATTAAGTTTTGTAGTAGCATCATTTGCTATTGCGTTTAAAAACAAAAGAACAAAAATAAATTGACTTTTTGAGAGTGCCAAGTAGGGTACTCTCTTTTTTGTGTAAAAAAGTGCAGAGTATATCTGCACTTTTTAAATAAAGTCGCAATTCCACTTGATTTAGCCACTGGTATGATAAAAGTCAGCATTTTCAAATCAGGCTTAAAAGCCTTGAAAACACTGACTTTCTTTGTGTTACAGCGGAAATGAATTCCGCCTTCACGATTTAAAATGGGAACTCTTCGTTTCCAAACCTTCAGCAATTAATTCAAATTTGTGGGTTTGTCTTAAACTGAACCGCATGAATATGCGGTTTTAATAAAAGTTTTTGGCTTGCTTTTTTCAAAAAGCAAGTGGGTTTGGGCAACGCCCAAGGGTTTTGACGTGCTTAATATTTATATATGCTTTGTTGTCCAGCTTTCGCAGTTCCACACATCTGTTGCCAAATCTTCATAAAATTCAGGCTCGTGACAAATAAGCAGAATACTGCCTTTATAAGCCTTTAACGCACGTTTAAGCTCCTCTTTTGCATCCACATCTAAATGGTTCGTAGGTTCGTCCAAAAGAAGTACATTTGTTTCACGGTTAATCAGTTTGCACAAGCGTACTTTCGCCTGCTCACCACCGCTAAGCACCTTAACCATGCTTTCAATGTGCTTGGTTGTAAGACCGCATTTTGCCAAGGCACTGCGTACCTCATACTGCGTATAGCTTGGGAACTCTTTCCAAATTTCATCTATACATGTTACATTTTCGGTATATTTCTTTTCCTGTTCAAAATAACCTGTAAAAAGATAGTCACCCAATACAGTCGTTCCACTTAATGGCGGAATAATACCTAAAATACTTTTAAGCAAAGTTGTTTTACCAATTCCGTTTGCACCTGTAAGGGCAAGTTTTTGCCCACGTTCCATTTGAAGTGTAAGAGGTTTGGACAAAGGCTCATCGTAGCCAATTACCAAATCTTTAGTTTCAAATATATATCTGCTTGCGGCACGTGCTTCTTTAAACACAAATTCTGGCTTTGGTTTATCCTTGCCAAGCTCTATAATATCCATTTTATCCAGCTTTTTTTGGCGTGACATTGCCATGTTTCTTGTGGAAACGCGAGCTTTATTGCGTGCAACAAAATCTTTAAGGTCGTCAATTTCTTGCTGTTGTTTTTTGTAGGCAGATTCAAGCTGTGCTCTTTTCATTGCATAAACCTCTTCAAAT
>JAQVIB010000086.1 GCA_028695945.1 Lachnospiraceae bacterium | reverse complement strand
TTCATTCTCTTTAATTTTTACCTCTGACATGAATTTCCCTCCCCTCGGTTGTTTAATATCCTTGTTGCAAGGGTTTACCTAAAAGAGCCCATGCCACATACTATTGAATTATACACAATATTCAATCTGTAGTCAACTACATTTGAAGATTTATTTACAGTTTATTTGTACATAATTTATGTTTTAAATATTTTTATTAAAAATAGGCTTAAATGCCAAAAAGCTTAAAGGAGGAACAGTTATTTCAATACTATTTTGGCATCGGTTGCATGGCAAGTGCCTATTTTGCAGTAATTTGCCATTAATTCGCCCTGTGCCGCCATATTTAACCTCATCGCTATTAAATACCTCTTGGTAGTCAACCTCTTCAGGAACGCCCATTATGAAGCCTTCATAAGGTGTTTGGGTAAAGTTGCATATAACCGCCAACTGCTGCTCACGTTTTTTCCCTCGCCTTGTAAAAGAAACAACACTTCTGTCTTTATCATCACATTCTATCCATTCAAAACCTTGTGGGTCAAAATCCATTTCCCACAATGCAGGCTCGCTTAAATAAAAATGATTCAAATCTTTAATATAGGTGTGAAGATTTTTATAATCATAAAAGTTCAGTAAATGCCAGTCCAAACTTCGTGCTTCGCTCCACTCTGAAAACTGACCTATTTCGTTTCCCATAAACATAAGTTTTTTCCCTGGATGACCATACATAAATCCGTATGCTGTTTTAAGGTTTGCAACCTTTTGCCACATATCACCTGGCACTTTATACATCATAGAACCTTTCATATGCACAACTTCATCGTGGCTTAACACCAAAACGTAGTTTTCGCTGTAGTTATACATAATGCTGAAGGTAATGTAGTTATGGTGGTATTTTCGGTGAACGGTATCTTTTTTAATGTAGCTTAAAAAGTCATTCATCCAGCCCATATTCCACTTTAAACCGAAACCAAGACCATTGTCATTAGCACTACGTGTAACACCTTCCCAGCTTGTGGATTCTTCCGCAATCATCATAACACCTTTACAGCTTTCGCTGATAACTGAGTTCATGTGCTTAATAAATTCCACTGCCTCAAGGTTTTCACGCCCACCATATTCGTTAGGAAGCCACTCTCCATCTGCACGGCAAAAATCCAAATAAAGCATACTGCTTACAGCATCAACTCGCAAACCATCTATATGATACTCATTTATCCAAAAAAGTGCATTAGCTATAAGAAAATTCTTAACCTCATTACGTCCATAGTTGTAAATATATGTGCCCCACTCCAGATGCTCACCACGGCGTGGGTCTGCATGTTCATAAAGAGCCGTTCCGTCAAAGCGTGCAAGTCCATGTTCATCACGTGGAAAATGTGCGGGTACCAAGTCCATAATTACACCTATGTTATTTTGATGAAAAGCATCTATCATCTCCATAAGCTCCTTTGGTGTTCCGAAACGACTTGTAGGTGCATAGTAACCTGTAACTTGGTATCCCCAGCTTCCATCAAAAGGAAACTCTGTAAGTGGCATAAATTCCACATGGGTATATCCCATTTTCTTAACATACTTAACCAGTCTATCTGCCGCTTCTTTATAGGTAATAAAACGATTTTCTTCTTCTGGCACACGCATCCAACTGCCCAAATGCACCTCGTATATATTCATTGGAACGTTATATCTGTCAGTGGTTTCACGCTGTTTTATCCATTTCTTGTCTTTCCATTTATACCCATTAATATTATAAACAACAGAGGCAGTTGCAGGCCTTAGCTCAGTAAAATTGCCGTATGGGTCTGCTTTATTTACAATATTTCCGTCTTGTGCCTTAACTTGGTATTTATAAATGTCAAACTCTTTTATTCCAGGAATAAAAAGTTCCCAAATTCCACTTTCACCAAGTAAACGCATCATATTGCGTCTGCCATCCCAACAGTTAAAGTTGCCAACAACGCTTACACTTTTTGCATTGGGTGCCCAAACTGCAAAAGCAACTCCTTCTGTACCATTAATCTCTTTAGGGTGTGCACCAAGTTTTTCATATATACGATAGTGGTTACCCGCACCAAAAAGATACCTATCATACTCAGTTATAGTGGGTTCAAAAGTATATTGGTCGTCAGTTTTCCATACGTTTCCACTTCCAAAATCCACCTCAAGAGTATATGCAAAATATTTGGTTCTACGCGGAATAATGCCCTCAAAAAACCCATCATCATGCAACTTCTCAAGACTATATTTTTTGCCGCTTTTTTTATCTACAACGCTAATACTAACTGCATTGGGAATAAGTTGCCTTACAATAACACATTTTTTATTTTCAATAACCGATTCATGCATGCCCATAATACTATGTGGGTCACCATATTCAGTTTTAAAAAGCTTCATAATTTCATTTATGCTAAGTGAGCTATTCAACAAATATCACCCCTTCGGCTTTCGTAAGTAATTTATCTATTTACACCTTGCAAACGCCTGTTCAAAATCAGCAATCAAGTCGTCAGCATTTTCAATACCAACCGAAAATCTTATCATATCAGGTGAGACACCGCAGGCAATAAGCTCTTCATCGCTAAGCTGTCTCTGGGTTGTGCTTGCAGGCTGAAGAACGCAACTTCTAACATCCGCAACATGTGTAACAAGGGCAACTAATTTAAGAGCATTTATAAATTTACGTGCTGCATCACGACCACCTTTAACACCAAAAGTAAGAACTCCGCTTGCACCCTTTGGCAAATACCTTTGTGCCAATTCATAATACTGGTTACCTTCTAGGCCTGGATATTTAACCCAATCACACATTTCATGATTCTTAAGATACTTTGCCATTTTCAGGGCATTTTCAGAATGTCTTTCCATTCTTAAATGTAGTGTTTCACTGCCCAAATTCATTAAATATGAATTAAAAGGTGCAGGCGCCATACCCATGTTTCTCATAAGCTGTACCCTTGCTTTAACAATGTATGCCGAGGTGCCAAACCTATTTGTATAGCTAATTCCATGATAGCTTTCATCTGGCTCTACAAGCCCTGGAAATTTTCCGTTGTCCCAGTTAAAGTTTCCGCCATCAACAACTATTCCGCCTAAAACCGAAGCATGTCCATCAATATATTTACTTGTAGAGTATATAACAATATTTGCACCAAGCTCCAACGGCTTGCAAAGTGCTGCTGTAGCAAAAGTGTTATCTACAATAAAAGGTATATCCAATGCCTTTGATACCTTAGAAAATTTATCAAAGTCAATTACATTTACAAGGGGATTTCCAATTGTTTCACCAAAAATAGCCTTTGTATTAGGCTTACCCAATGCAATAATTTCTTCTGCACTAAGTTCAGGATTAAATAAAATCACCTCTATTCCAAGGTTTTTAAAAGTTGTTGCAAACAATGTAAAGCTACCGCCATAAATGGTACTTGAAGCAAGTATTCCATCTCCTGCTTGTGCTATGTTAAGAAACGCCAAAACCGTTGCCGACATTCCAGAAGATGTTGCTAATGCACCAACTCCGCCCTCCATTAGTGCCATCTTTTTCTCAAAAGAATCAGTTGTTGGGTTTGAAAGTCTTGTATACATATGTGACTCTTGTTCAAGGTCAAATACCTTAGCCAATTCCTCACAGGTATCGTATCTGTATGTTGTACTTTGAATAAGAGGAAGCACACGAGGTTCTGCGTTTTCTGGCCAATATGCACCTTGAACCGCTTGTGTTTCTATGTTCCAATCTTCTTTCATATTTAAAATCCTCCTTAGTAGTTGTAGTTGATTTTATTGAAATTCTATTATACTTCAAACTGTCTGTTTTTTCCAGTTATTTATTGCATAGCTCTATATATAATGGTAATCTATATGAGTAGATATTAAAATTAGGAGGTACAATATGAATAATACAACATGGAACCTTGATACATTATATACTTCATTTTCATCGGAAAAGTTTTTAAACGATTATAACCGTGCCAAGGATTATATTGAAGAAATTGATAACTGGTGCAAATTAAACCTAAAAGATAATTCAAGTGGTATTGAAAAAACTGAATACTATATTAATTTTATGAACAACTTTGGTGAAGTTATTTCACTTCTTTTAGAGTACTGTCAACTTACCCTAAGCACAGATGCTGAAAACGAAATCGCCTTAAAAACCCTTGAAAGTCTTGAAGAACTTGAAACGGAAATAACTCCTTCTCAAATTGCTTTTGAGCATTGGTTTGCATCCCAAGAAAATGCAGAAAGTATAATAATTGCTTCTCCGTTGCTTTCTGAGCACAGCTTTTATTTAAACCAAATATTAACCAACAGCAAATATCTTTTAAGCCAAAATGAAGAAGTTATTATTGCAAAAATGCGTAACACTGGCTCACTGGCTTGGATGAAACTTTGGGATATATTGTCATCTACACTTTCAGTTTCTATTAATGATAAAAGCTACCCACTTGCCGAAGTTAGAAATATGGCTTATAGTAATAATGCTGAAATAAGAAAAACTGCATATGAATCTGAACTTAAAGCACTTAAATCCATTGCTCCATCTTCTGCCGCAGCCCTAAACGGAATTAAGGGCGAAGTTATAACAAACTGTAAAATGTGTGGATATTCATCTCCACTGGAAATGACCTTGCTTGACTCACGCATAGACAAACCTGTACTTGACGCCATGATTAGTGCCATGAAGGAATATCAGCCTATTTTCAGAAAGTATTTCCAAAAAAAAGCTGAAATATTAGGTCATAAGAATGGTCTGCCTTTTTATGATATTTTTGCACCTGTTGGTACAGTAGATATGCAATTTAGCTATGATGAAGCAAAAGTTTTTATAATTGAAAATTTTTCTCTTTTCAGCAAAGAACTTGGTGATTATGCAAAGCGTGCCTTCGATAACAGATGGATAGATGTATTCCCTAAAGAGGGTAAGCGTGGCGGTGCATTTTGTTCTAACTTGCATTCAATTAAGGAAAGCCGAATACTAACTAATTTCAGTGGAAACTTTAATGATGTAATCACCCTTGCCCACGAGCTAGGGCATGGTTACCACGGTGAATGCTTAAATAATGAAACCCACTTAAACAGCGATTATCCTATGCCTATAGCCGAAACTGCATCAACATTTTGCGAAACCTTGGTTAAAAATGCTGCTTTGAAAAATGCAACGCCTGAACAGCAGGAAATAATTTTAGAAAATGATATTTCAGACTCAGCCCAAATTGTAGTTGATATTTTAAGCCGCTTTTTATTTGAAGATGCTGTTTTTGAAGAACGCAAAAATGGTTCTTTGTCTGAAAAAGAATTGTGTACACTTATGATTAATGCACAAAAACAAACTTATGGCGATGGTTTGGATGAAAACTTTATGCACCCATATATGTGGGTTGTTAAACCGCACTACTATGATGTGGATTATAATTATTATAACTTTCCATACGCATTCGGGCTTTTGTTTGCTAAGGGCTTGTACGGAATTTATTTGGAAAAAGGCAGTGCATTCTCTGCTGATTATGTTAAGCTTTTAAGAGCAACAGGAAAAGCAAATTTAAGGGATATTGCACTTATGGTTAATATAGATATATCTCACCCTGAATTTTGGCGTTCTTCTTTAAATATTATAAAAGAGGATATTGAAAATTATATTAAAAGTTAACATTATTTCTATTTTCAACTAAGGCTGACGAAACAAATTCCGTCAGCCTTACTTTTACAATTCACGCATGTAAAAAAATGTTCTTATTAAATCCAGTGTACCATATCCCCATTTAGGGTTAGGATATTCCATAGTCTCAGTACGCCTACACCCTCGAATTAGATATGCTTTAATTAATGGTGTGCAAAATCCTAAATCGTTACCATCAACAATTCCCCATTGAAGCATCAACGCACATGCACCCGAAGTAATAGCTGCTGCTGCACTAGTACCATCAATATAACCATAACCTGTTGGGTAAAATCCACCTACTTGATACCCTGGTGCTACTAAATCAGGCATATCTGGTGCTATTCTGCTAGGACCCCATGAAGAATTCGGATATAAACTGTTACGAACACTGTTGTATGCACCACAATGTATAGGCCCAAGCCCTGTGCTTGGATATGTCATTGTTCCATATGGATTTGATGCCGAAAACTCAACAGTAGGTGAAACAAAACCTGTTATTGGAAGCCATGCATCAATTATACCCCTTATAATTATATCTCCAAACGCAGTAATAGTCCATATTCCTGGTGAAGCATTTAGTATTCTTACTATAGTAACTTGGTCACCACCTCCTTCAAGGGGATAGTAATATGAAACGGTAACAGTTGTAGGTTCAAGCACAAGCCTAGCAATGGTAGTAGTTGCAGCCTTAGCTTGCACACGCCCTACAAGTTCGCCTGTGGGCGAACGCACCGATACTGAAATTTTATCACTAATTCTGTTTGTAATAACAACAAATATGTCGCCCGCATTTTCACCAACTTTTATATCGATGTTTTCAGGCGACCTATCTCTAGAAAACATACTAGTAAAGTGATGTTTTGCTGCACTCTCGTTGCCAATAGATGTACATATGCACACTCCAGGTATATTAGCAATAAAAAACAAACACTCTTCAAGAGGGCTAAACCCGTCGTGACTATCATAACTTGAACTAAGGCCAAGGCAGATAATCACTGGTTTATGAAGTTCGATTGATTTTTCTAAAATATAGTTTACCCCAAGCATAACATCCGAAGCCTCGAAAGCATTTTCCTGTTCATCAGGAACACAAAACCTCTCAAGATAAAATGGATATGCTTTTTTCAGCTTTACCATAATTATTTCAGAATCAGGTGCTGCACCTACAAAGCCTTCAAACTGGCGACCTGCGGCTACAGAGGCTAAAAACGTTCCATGCCCTGCAACATCTCTATGTGGTACAATTTCAAATGGGTCATCCGAGGCTAATGCAGCATTAATTTGTTCTTCTGTAAATTCTGTTCCCAATGGAAAGCCACTAGGCGGATTTCCAGGAATAGTTTGGTCGTATATATATTTAATTTTGGTTGTTCCATCCTCATACTGAAAAACCTTTTGTGTGTAATCTATACCTGTATCAACAAACCCTATAATCACATCCCTGCCTGTAAGGTTAAGATAAGGCTGTTGCTGAACCTGTATTATCCCGGCTGCCTCCAAACTTTCCACATCTGAAAGTCCAAGTACTGTTGGAACACTATTAATAAAATCCGTACCCATATACGTTATCATTTCTTCATAGTCACTTAATTTTGCATAACAAATTATATATACATCAAAAGTAGTATGCATAGTAATAAGACCTGGGTGTTCAAGTATATATCGTTCATAATACGAACCTTTTCTTATTATAAAATCTACAACATCAGGCGAATATAATATTTCATCGTCCGTGTAAATACACCTCCAATTTAAATACGTATGCTTTTATCATTTATACAATACATATGTGTAAACCTTCATAGTTATATTTACAAATTGAAAATTTAACAAAAAATGAATTGCATTTTTTTCATTATATATTCACATAAATATATATGATTGGTACGTAGAATATGATAAAGTTTACTAATTAATTATTATCTGATGCACTTTATATTGAATTTTTAATTTAAATGTGCTATCGTATCACACATGGACAAAGGCGTTCGGATGAAAATTCTGCACGTCTTTTTATTTTGCGCAAAAATACCAATTAAATATTAATAAGCAACTAAAAATGATAAAATACGAAAGGGTAGATTTTATGAACTCAGGAGATACTGCTTTTATGCTGATTGCATCAGCTATGGTGCTATTTATGACACCTGGATTAGCCTTCTTTTACGGAGGTATGGAAAGAAGAAAAAATGTACTAAACACAATGATGTCTTCATTTTTTATAATAGGCCTTGCATCAGCAATGTGGGTGTTGTTTGGCTATTCATTAAGTTTTTGTGGCAACGTAGGCGGAATTATTGGTACTTTAAACCAGTTTGCCTTTAACGGAGTAGGAACAGAGGCTGGTGTTTACTCAGATAGCATTCCAGCACTTGTGTTTGCTGCTTTTCAAATGATGTTTGCAATTATTACACCGGCACTAATTACAGGTTCTGTTGCAGGTAGAATGAGATTTAAGGCATTAT
>JAQVIB010000085.1 GCA_028695945.1 Lachnospiraceae bacterium | reverse complement strand
TTTCCTTTCATGGCTGCTACACTCCTCTACTCATTTTTTTGAGTGTAACATAGATTATTTTGCTGCCGCCATAAAACTGCAAAATTTAACCGCTGTTTTCTTACATTTTATCACCGTCATTGACACACATTATGGAGGGCAAAATTAACGGGACTAAGGTATTCAAAATAACTAAGAAACTTTAATTATTATAGGTTCAATTTTATTTAAACAAAAAATATTTCTGTGCAGTTCTCTAAAAAATTCAGAACAGGTTAATTAAACTTCTGTATTTTCTATTTTTACAGTAGAATGAAGTTTTCCAAGTATTCCAAGAACACAAACAGAGAACACTGAAACAAGACCCATGCCACCAAACATTTTGGAAAAATAGATATAAGCAATTGCTGAAATAATTACTTCTATACAAACTATAAGCAATGCCATTTTTCTCATTTTTTTCATTCGGGCGTCTGAAACAGGATGGTTTGGATGAACAACTGGTGCAATTTTAAATACTGTTACCAAGCTTATTAACGAAATTACTGCAGTTAATACTGGGTAATTAACAACTAGTGGATATGCATAAACACATATGTAACAAAGAAAAACGGATGATATTATACATTTAAGATGAGATGATGCATGAGTTCCACCAAGATGAATACGAAGGGGTGTAAAGAATAACATCCAGGCAAATACTTCAAATACTTTATTAAAAAGGAAGCCAGTAAAAATCAAAAGAAAGTCAGAAATAATTTCATTTAATATATATTCTGCACCATATACATAAATATCATGGTCCTCGGAGACTGCACCATTTGTAACAAGCCAGTCAGCCCAACGGTTTGCTAATTTTATAATCATAATTATTCTCCTTATAAAATAATGCTTAGGAAAGCTGTTCTTATTTGTTCAAGATATGTGCCACTAATTGGAAGGGTACATCCATTGACTAAAACCAAATCTGTTTTAAAAATCTTTTCAACATGATTAATATTCACTAAAATAGACCGATGACATTGAATAAAATTATAGGGTAAGTGACACTTCATATCTGCCAGCTTCCCTCTGTGAGAGTAGGTAGTTTCAGTAGTATAAATATCTATGTAGTGGTTGGAGCTGGAAAAATAAAGAATTTTGCTATAGGGAATTTTAATAGATTCAATATTACCGTTAAATACATAGGCATTTTCTCTTGTTAACTTATAAACTATATTCATGCATTTAATAATATCCTCTGCTTTAACTGGTTTTAATAAATAATTAAGAGCCTGCACATCATACCCTTGAAAAACATATTCTTTATAGTTTGTTAGAAATACTATAGAACCTTGATAAAGCTCTTCCCGCATAAGTTGTGCAAGTTCTAATCCATCCATTGTATCGTTCAGCTCAATATCTAAGAACGCTACATCATAATTGTCGAAATCATTTAGTAGAAATAATTTTGTATCTTTAAAATAATCTATACAAACCAAACAGTTCAATTGTTTGGACCATTGTTCTAATATTTCTTTTAGTTGTTTGGCAAAAATATTCTCATCTTCAACAATAGCAATATTAATGGTCAACCTATTCCCTCCTCATCTGGTAAAGGAATCATTACTGTTGCAGTAAAGGAGTTCTTTTGAGGTGAGAAATTACAAAATCCACCATGCTCCTCAATAAATTTGTATACTTTTTTACAACCGTATCCATGATCATATTCGTTTTTTGTGCTTGCTAGGTGCCCATTCTCATAAAGATACTCTCCATTTGTACTGTTAAGTATTTTTATATAAAACATTCCTTTATGTTTTTTGATAGTAATGTTAATATATGGAGGCTGTAATAAGTTTGGCTTGTTGCAGGATTCAATTGCATTATCTAGCAAATTTCCCAATAGAATACATAAATCTGTATAAGAAATAGGAATTCTTTCAGGGAAAAATATATTATGTTTAATGGTAATACCATGTGACTTAGCAATAAAAATTTTGCTTGAGAGAATTGCATCTAAAATCGAATTACCTGTTGAAACCATATTAGTTAAATCCATCAAATCTGAATTTAACTGTAACATGTAATTGTGCAATTCTGAATAGTCTTCGTTTTCTAATAGCATTTGCATAGTCTGCAAGTGGTGGTGATAATCATGTTTCCATTCCCGCAAAGTATTCATGGAAGATTCTATATTTTCAAAGTGAGATTGAAGTAATTTAGATTCTTGTAATTCCATTGAAAGTTCTGAACTTTTTTGATAAAAAACACCTAAAACTTCAAATATAATAACACAACCCAACAAAACGAATAAATATGTACCACCTATGAAACTAAGCACATGAAGTTCTTGGCTTAAATTACCACTGTTAAGCATTGATATAGATAAACCAATTAACTTGTCTGATGCAATAAGTCCCAAAGATAAAAGCAAAAATAAAACTAAACGAAACAAAAGAGGTAGTGTAACTTTACTTTTTACCTTAATTTGAATTAATGTTAAATAAAAAACAGAGCAAACCAATAAATATATTAATGTCATTTGAAGCCTAATTGGGGTGGCAAGTGATATAGACGCTATATCATATGTGGTAAATACTGATGTTGCATAAAATACAATTGTATTGGAAATAATTGCAATAATTGATTCACTGCATCCCCAAAAAAACGTGAACTATAATTAGATTCAAAACATACTGTTGTAAAAATAATATTAGCCACCAAAAGGATGAAAATAACAAAATTTGTATTGCTAACAGTAATATTCAATATGGTAGTAAAAATTACAAGTAAAGGGAACCCAAGGTAAAGTCTTATAGCTTTATCTTTTTTATACCCCAAGATTTTTGTTAACAAATAACAAAACATTCCTGCTTCTGCAAAATTCACAAACATTTCCCATACTATCCATAAGATTGACATTTTATCCTCCTAATTTATTACTAATATTTACCAAACATATAATAACATGATAAAAATAGAGATACAATTGGTAAATAGCAGATTTCGTGCCTAAAAACGGGTATTTCGCGCCACATCACTAGAATTTCCATAATTTTCTTGTTAGTATGGTAGCGAAAAACAAATAGAGGGGAGGCATCGCAAAGGTAAAATAGTAAGAGAGTTGTAAAAATTGTAAAGCCGTATAGTTAAAAAAAGGAGAGTGTTACTATGAAGAAATTAAAAGAAATTTTAAAAAGTGAAAGTGTAAAAATGTCTGTTAAAATGCTTAGTACTACAGCAATGATGTCTGCGTTGTTGCTATGCAATGGTAGATTGTACGAGCCTAAAATGCCTGAGAAATTAAAAAGATAATATTTTTTTTAATTAAATTTATTGTCTTAAGCAGGATGGTGTTTGCTTAAGTACTTACAATTTGTTTTATCTTTGTATAAGTTTGCATTTCTGATATGTCTTGGGTTTGGTGTATCTGAGCACTAATTTTGATGCAAAGTATTTGTTGTATAAACATATTTTGTAGTTAATAGTATACTTATAATTTAGGAGGTCTATATATGAAAAAACTCATTGGAAAATTATCTTTTCTCTCATGTGCCTTAGTTTTAGCTTTACCTATTTCTGCTAGCGCAGCAACAATTGAGACAGTCAACGGTAACAGTAGTTATGCTAAAATTACACAAAGTCAGCTTCTTAGTCAGAATGGGGTAACTATTAAAATGAATGAGGATAAGCCTGTTCAAGTTGAATTCCTCGATGGAAGTGTTGAAGAATTTACTTATACATTAGAAGATATAAGCAATACAAAAGGGACTCAATCATCTGGTATCATGAGTACACGATCATCTGGGATTAGGAAACGTGCAACTGTAACGAGAGGTATAAAAACCGCATCTTTAGAATTATGGGGAGACGCAACATGGAGTAATAGAAGCGTGTCTTTTGATGATGATGTATATTTAGATTATTGGGGTGCCAGCACATCAGTTGATGAAGATCAAACATGGGTTACTAAGAGAACTGGTAGTAATAACAATTATGCAAAGGCAAGAACAAGAGGTGTTTGCACCACAACGGAACCAGCGACAGGAGTACAATACAATCAATCTTTCGATTTTGAAATTTGGTTAGATCCTGCTAATTCTACAAATATGTTTCTTCATATTAACAAATAAAACGTGAGGGAGATCAGTCAATGGCATGGATAACAATTGTAGTTCCAGTAATTAATACTTTATTAGATTTTTGCATTAAGATTTTAATAATTGTTTTATTATACAAATTAATTCCTTTGATAAAAAATGCAAATTTTTTCAACAATACAAAATCTAATAAATGAGCCTGTGAAAAAAAGTCTATAAATAATGAATTTCAAGAATAGCTTTCTATGGTAAAATAAAAAATCGTAGGAGGCTATTTTTATATCACGTAGAAAATCAGATTTTTCAGAAGGAAAACAAAACATTATATCAGCCCTTTTACAAGAGTATGATATTTGGTCGGCTTAAGATATTATAAAGCAAGAAGTTTTATTGAAATATCAATAAGTATAATGTATGATGGTTGCAGGAGATATATACTGCAACCTTTGTTAATAATTATGGGAGGTGAGGTTATGAAAAAAACTATAACTTTTTTTCTTTTACTAGGAATTATGTATTGCTCTTTTACCTCTACAGTCTATGCTTTTTGTACAAAAAGTCCTATAATTGAAAAAGTAGAGGAACATCACTTGATATATGATCTCAACGATGCCGTGGAACTTAAAACAACATCTGGTAGTGTAGAAATTTATTCAGAAGGAAATATTGGGATATTTTCTGACGATGTAGTTTTGCCGAGAGAAATTATGATTAAAGAGGAAAATGCAGGTGCACTTAAAGAAGGGTCAAAAATTTATTTATCTGCCGATAAGTTGAAGTTTTGTGATTATCTGGGTAAACAGGTTATAGAGGGAGATATTAAATTTGATTATGATATTACAGAAAATGGAATTCTTGAAATCTCTATTATAAAAGAAAGCACCCAGCCTTCAAAAATTAGCCTTTTTCATATGGCAGTAGATATGACAGAACATAAAGGAACACTTCCCCGATATCCGTTGAGATATAGTGATGTTGCTGAAACGGTATATTATAGTTATCCATTGGTTCTGTTATCTGACGACGAGTTAGACCAAAACTTATTCAGTGAATTGGGAAAAGATGTGGTAATTAACCAAAAATTTGCAGTTTTGGAAGATTACCCTGTTGAACCTTCAATGGCTATTTATTCTGGTGTGCGTATAATTGTGCGGAAAGATGCTGTCACAAAAAACAATTTAACATATCCCCTATCTAACTACTGCTACTTGAAAGATGGGTATTTTATGGTGCCCTTGCGTGAAATGGCACTTTATTTGAATGATTCTAGAGAAATAACTTGGGACAATAAAAATCAATCAGTCTATATCCCGTTTAGGGATAATTTGAATAGTGTATTTAAAGCAAATTCAGATACAGCAATTGTAGTTAATCAAGAGTTCCAGCTTAAAACTCCTGTAGTTATTAAAGATGGTGTAATGTATATTGCTTTTCGGGATTATATTGATATTACGGGTGATATGATTTATGAAGATTTTTATTGGGATAGGGAGAAATTTTTGGTTTCATTTAAAAATTAGGCTTTTACTAGTACATTAAATAAAGGATGTGAAAGGTCGTAAAAGAAGTCAATATAAAATATGCTAAAGATTAGGAGATATTATATTGAACGCATCATAAGTTCAAGTGCAGATAATTTTCACCTATGGTAACAAATTGAAATTATGAAGAAAATATTTTTAGAGTGTGTGAGGAAAAGTCTGTAAATACTAATCTTCTATGATAAGAACTGGTCTGAGAGCTTAGGAATAAGCCTTCAGACCTTGTTTTACATCCTTTTATCGTCGCTCTTTTTTTAGTTTATAGCACTCAAAATTCACGACGTTTTTAAAATCTTCCCCTCATCAATGTTGTCTTTAATTAACGGCAGGTCAAGAATAAACCTTACATTATTTTTTGTTTTAATGTCGGCTTTTTCATATGCGGCAACTATTTCCAATACATGTGAATCCAATTCACTTTTGTTTGTTGCTTCACTTTTTCGTTCCCTTGATACATCATATCCCATTAACCAAGCCTCACTTACATTTAAAGCTTTTCCTAAAATGAACAGCTTTTTTTGATTTGGCTCTACTTTACCAGATACATATTGACTTAAGTCTGATTTATTCATTTTTATATCATATTTATGACAAAATGGCTCAGTTAATTTTAGTATATCAATTTGTTTTAAGTCTCTTTCATTCATGATTGTTTTCAATCTAGTTGCGGTATGTTCTCTTTCCATAGTTAATCACCTCGTATCAAGATAATAACATTATTGTGTAAAAGGTTCAAGGGAAAAAAGAAAAAAAGTTAAAATTGATTGAACTTTTTGTTGACTTTGGTAAAATATGGTAGTAATATGAAACGGGTTTAAAGCATCACTAATGAAAGGAATGAATAAAAAAATGACGTATGATTATGGTAAATTAAAAAGTAGAATACTTGAAATGTATGGCAGCTATTCTAAATTTACTGATAAATTGGATATGTTAGAGAGTACATTATTTTTAAAGCTTAGTGATAAAGAAGTTTGGGAACAAAATGAAATTTGTAAGTCTATTCAATTACTCAAACTAAAAAATGAGGAAATTGGTAGTTATTTTTTTACCAATAAAGTTTGAAAGTTTGAACTTTTGGGTAGCTTTATTTAATATAACAAATCTATAATCTAGTTTAGGTTGTTTCAAAAAAATGCAAGAGGATGGTGACGTTAAGTTGAAAATAAACAAAGTTGTGTATAAGTACATAGAGTATGAATTATACCATTATGAACAATACAAAGAAGAAATTCAAATTGAGAGGGAAAGAATACTTGATAGTTCTTCGTCTCTGTCTAATGGAATGCCACGAAGTAATGTAATAAGCAACCCAACGGAGCGAAAAGGAATAAGTCTTGTGGAATCAACGTCAATATTGGCTATGCAACGTATTATTAGAGCGGTTGATAATACTTTAAAAAGATTGACCCCAATGCACAAGCAAATATTTAACATGTGCTATGTTGAAGGAAGAGATGACAGATTTAAAATATCTGATGAATTACATGTTTCCTACGAGACATTTAATCGGTATAAGGTTGCGCTGATCGTATGCGTTGCAAAAGAGCTTGGAATTAATATTTAAAAAGGTGACATTTTGTTGACAAATTTTAGGTGATTTTGTGTGCTAAGATAGTATTGTGGAAATTTAAGAAAAGTGATTTTCACAATTATAGGTTAAGCATTTATGAATTTTATGAGGTCATTTAATTTTGAAATCAGATTTTAAATTTTAGCCGGCAAAGTTAGAACTAAAGTAAAAAAGAGAATGACTAAAACTATTTATATTGCTAAATTTATAAAGCTTTCGAAAGATTAACAAGTTAACAAACTTAACAAAAGGGAGTGAACGAATGAAGTTAAGTGAAATATCAACAGAGAGTGTAATTAAGTATCTAAGGATTGATGCAGGCGAAGAAATTTTTGTTGGTACACTTATATCTGCCTCAAAACAATACATCATCTCTTATACGGGACAAACCCTTGAAGCACTCGATTCCTATGAAGATTTAACTATTGTTTTGTATGTTTTATGTGCTGAAATGTATGACAACAGGCAGCTAACAGTACAAAATGATAAAATGAATCCTATTGTACAACAAATACTAAGTTCACACACTAACAGTAGCATTTAGGTGGTGAAAAAATTAAATGGTGAATAGGGAAAAAAGCCTTACGAGTATTTTGAACCGTAAAATGGAGCTATGGTATCATACCAAAGCAACTGATAAAAATGAATTGGGCCAATATGATGTTATTGAAACAAAGCTGAAAGACGTATGGGCAGGGATAATACCCCAAACAGGGAAGTTGGTAAGCGGACGAAGTGGGGATACTGAACTGACAGAAACTACATATAAAATTATAACACGGTATATGTTGGAAATTAAACCTGACATGTGGTTCGTTTATGGTGGTCAAAAATACAATATTTTATATGTTTTAGACCCAAATGACAATCATGAACGGCTAGAGATTTTTTGTAGTTTAGTGTTTAATTAGTATTGAAGGTAAGGTGGTGTGTAATTGGTTACAATAATTGAAATTATAAAAGCTGTTACAACTACGCTAGAAGCGGTATTTCCTGATGTAGAGGTGGTAAATATGGATATTTCCAAGGGACATCCAAGAGCCTGCCTATATGTTCACGTTGATAGTGGAAGTGACAGTACTGTTGGCGGATATTTAGAACAAACGCATGCACTGACAATTTACTACTTTGCTGA
>JAQVIB010000084.1 GCA_028695945.1 Lachnospiraceae bacterium | reverse complement strand
ATAATTACCTGTCCGTTTAAGTGTATAGAAGTGCAGGAAAAGGGCGTTAAGGTTTTAATTGGTGGCAGATGGGGACGAGAAGGCAGAAAAGGCTCTTACCTTCAAGGAATTTATGAGGTTGATAAAGCACTTGATATAGTTGAAAAAATTATACTTGTATATCGAGACAATGCTTTCAAAAAGGAGCGTTTTGCCGACATGATAGATAGAATTGGATTTGAAAAGGTGGAAAACTTGATTTTGCAAAGTGATGTGTTAGATAGAAAACACGAAATAATTGCTAAAGAAATAATGAAAAGGTGACACACTTAATGCCTATAGCTACATTGCTATGGGCTTTTTAAATTTTGCCTTTATTGACATATTGCTTTAATATTGTATAATTGATTTACTTGGTAAACGCTGATTAATTTAAACAATGTTTATTAAAAAATGGAGGTGAAAATATGGCAAGACCTAAGAAATGCAGAAAGGTATGTGCTATGCCTTTAAATACAGGGTTTACACCATCTAATTTAGGCAGATGTTGTTTAACAGTTACCATGACTGTAGATGAATATGAAACAATTCGCCTTATTGACCTTGAGGAAATGACACAAGAGGAATGTGCAGGGAAAATGGATATAGCGAGAACAACTGTGCAGGCTATTTACATTAGTGCACGTAAAAAACTGGCAGATTGTCTTGTAAATGGGAAAACACTTAAAATAGAGGGCGGAGATTTTAGAGTTTGTGGCGGAAACGATTCATCTTGCAAAGGGAATAAATGTTGTCACAGAAATGGTGAAGAATAAAATAAAGAGGTGCCTTGATGGATATAAAAAATGACCTTGCAGCCTTTTTTCCAGTATGGAGCAAGCTTAATGATAAAGAAAGAGATATACTTACGAACGGAACAAGTGTGAAAACAGTTAAAGCTGGTACAATTATTCATAATGGTGCGGAAGATTGTGTTGGATTGCTGCTTATAAAAAAAGGAATTATAAGAACCTATATTTTAAATGAAAGCGGAAGAGAGATAACATTATACCGCCTTTTTGAAAGAGACATGTGTCTGTTTTCAGCATCGTGTATGATGAACAGCATACAGTTTGAAGTTAATGTGGAAGCGGAAACGGATGCAGAAATGCTGGTTATTAAGTCCCCTGTATACGAGGGTCTTATGCAAAAATCCCTTGTAGTGGCAAATTACACAAGCCAGCTTATGGCAACAAGATTTTCAGAGGTTATGTGGCTTATAGAGCAAATTATGTTTAAAAGTTTTGACGTGCGACTTGCAGAATTTTTGTGTGAGGAAATTAATATTGAGCAAAACAGTACCCTTTCAATTACCCACGAAAAGATTGCAAGACATATGGGTACGGCACGAGAGGTGGTAACACGTATGCTTAAATACTTCCAAAGTGAGAAAATGGTGCGTCTTTTCCGTGGCGGAATAGAGGTAATTGATGAGGACAGACTGAGAAAAATGTGTAATTAAAGAAGTATTTCGCAATAATTAAAAGAGGTACAAGTGAATATTATTTTTAAAGCGGTATAAAAAGATTTTTTTATCACACTTACTTATTTATGCGGTGTGAATTAAAAGTGATTTAGGGGGAGAATTGGCATTATGACAGAAACAATTTCTAATATAAACGGCGTTGTAAACAGCTTTGTTTGGGGACCTGCAATGTGTGCGCTGTTTGTTTGTGTTGGCATTTATACATCAATTAGGTGTAATATGTTCCAAATAACAAGAATTAGGTTATGGTGGAATAGCACTATAATGGCAGTTTTTAAAGACAAAAGCGTTATTTCTACTGATGATGCAAAATCTATATCTCAGTTTCAAGCACTTACCACTGCCCTTGCTGCAACTATTGGAACAGGTAATATAGTGGGTGTTGCAACTGCAATTGTTTCCGGTGGGCCAGGTGCAATTTTTTGGATGTGGGTATCAGCTTTTTTTGGAATGATGACAAAATATGCAGAAATTGCTTTAAGCATGAAATATCGTTATAAAAATGAAAGAGGCCACTGGATTGGCGGGCCAATGGTTTTTATTGAACGTGGCTTGAAAATGAAGGGTATGGCAGTTGTATTTGCGTTGTTTTGTTTAATTGCATCTTTTGGCATTGGAAATATGAGCCAAGCCAACTCTATGGCTAGTGCATTAAATTCAGCTTTTGGAACAAACAACCTTGCAGTTGGAATTGTTATTGCAGTTATTACAGCAATGGTTATTATGGGTGGAATAAAGCGTATTGGTAGTGTAACAGAAAAACTTGTACCATTTATGGCGCTGGCATACATTATTGGCGGTGTTGCACTTATTGTAATGAATATAACGTCAGTTCCAAAGGCGTTTGCTGACATTTTTGCTGGAGCTTTTCGACTTAAATCTGTGGGCGGCGGAATTTTTGGATATGGTTTGGCAAAGGCAATGCGTTTTGGTGTTGCACGTGGCGTTTTCAGCAATGAAGCAGGGCTTGGCTCATCTTCGCTTGCACATGCTGCAACGGATACGGATGAACCGGTTAAGCAGGCGATGTGGGGTGTATTTGAGGTTTTTGCAGACACTATTGTTGTTTGCACAATAACGGCACTTGCTATACTTACTGCTAATGTAGTTGGTACTGTTGGTGCAGATGGGCAGATGGTTAAAGGTGCGGCTCTTACAATACTGGCATTTTCCAAAGGGTTTGGAAGTTTTGCAGGGGTTTTTGTTTCATTAGGTATTGTATTATTTGCTTTTTCAAGTATTATTGGGTGGAGCTATTATGGTGAAAGATGTATGGAGTACCTTTTTGGGCTTAAATTTACACCCATATACAAGGCGATATACATTATTATGATTGTTATTGGCTGCACATCTTCCCTTGAACTGGTTTGGGGATTGTCTGATACGTTTAATGGTCTTATGGCATTGCCTAATTTATGTGCTGTTTTACTGCTTTCAGGTGAAGTTGCAAAGATGACAAAAAAATATATTCAAAAAAATGACTAAGGAAAAATATTTTTCTAAATTAAGAAATAGTGTTTAATTGAAATATCAAAAAAGAAGAGTTTACTTAGAAAATGCTTTTAAAAAAATTGATTTTGGAGTATAATGATATTATATAGAAAGGATGTGCTGAATATGAAATGCTTAATGAAAAGTGGCAAGAAATATATTGAAAGAATGGACGTTTGGGATGTATCTTTTTTAAAGATTTGCCTTTGTGCTATGGGTGTTTTAATTGGCATAGGTGTTAGTGAAGAGAAAAAGAAATCGGTTGGGATTGCGGCAATATTTGTTTTTATTGCAACATATATTCCGCTTATGGCTAAATACATTGGTATTTTTATTGAAGAAAAAGAGCATGATGATTATAGCATTGATGATGACTGTTTTGAATTGATTGATTAAGTTTAAATATTAAAACCCTGCGAATTTGTAAAAAGTAATTTATTGTCATTTACGTAGGGTTTATATTTTTTTAAGAAATTACAAAAAAGTGTTGACAGATTATTATAATATATGTTATTATATCCTTCGTCAGCAAGAAATGACGACACCAGATAATGCAATCTGGCTCAGTAGCTCAGTTGGTTAGAGCGCCGGCCTGTCACGCCGGAGGTCATGGGTTCGAGCCCCACCTGAGTCGCCATTTGGGAGTTTAGCTCAGCTGGGAGAGCGCTTGCCTTACAAGCAAGATGTCACAGGTTCGAGCCCTGTAATTCCCATTAACACCGCAGGTCAAAAGACTTGCGGTGTTTTTTTATGTAAAAATATGGTTTTGTCAATTCCTCATTTATATTTGATTTTTAGGCGGTTTTTTAGTATTATTTATAGTATTGAGTTTGTTATTAAGGATTTTTATAAATTATAAAAGGATGTGTACATAGTATGAAGATAGGCAATTGTCTTATCGCTCAGTCTGGCGGACCAACAGCTGCTATTAATGCAACACTTGCAGGGGTATACTCTGGAGCTAAGAAAAATTTTGCGATTGGCAGAATTTATGGCGGATTGAATGGCGTTGAAGGAATAATGAAGGGTAACATTATAGATTTAAGCAATATATTGGATAAAGAGGAAAATTTAAAACTTCTTAAAACTACACCATCATCATTTTTAGGCTCTTGCAGATATAAGCTTAAAGGTGGTACAGAAGGCAAGAAGGAATTTAAAAAACTTTTTAAAGTTTTTGAAGAAAACAATATTAAATATTTTTTCTATATTGGCGGAAACGATTCTATGGATACAATTTTACAGCTTAAAGAATATCAGGCGCAAAACGGCGGAGATGTTTCTTTTATTGGTGTTCCAAAAACCATAGATAACGACCTTTGCTGTATTGACCATACACCTGGTTTTGGAAGTGCGGCTAAGTATATAGCTACCACTGTTAAGGAAATTGCGGCAGATACTGCAGTTTACGATATGGACAGTATTGTTGTGGTAGAGGTTATGGGTAGGAATGCAGGGTGGCTTGCACTTTCAGGGGCTTTGGCAACAGATAGCAGTGGAACATGCATGGCTGACCTTATTTATTTACCTGAAAATCCATTTGATTATGACAAGCTTATTGAGGATATTAAAAAAGTACAGGAAACAAAAAGACAGATTGTAATAGTTGTTTCTGAAGGAATAAAGTTTGCAGACGGAAGTCTTATTGCCGAGGCGAAAACAAAGGACAGTTTTGGGCATGGACAGTTAGGCGGTGCGGCAAAGCATGTTGAGGCGGTTATACAAGAGCGAATGGGCGTTAAGGTGCGTTCTGTAGAAATTAACGTTCTTCAGCGTTGTGCGGCACATTTATTATCTGCAAGGGATATTAACGAAAGCTATATGATTGGTGAGAAAGCAGTAGAGGTTGCGGCAGAAGGCAAAAGCGGTGTAATGGTTACAACACAAAGAGGTAAAGGCGATGTTTACAGCCTTACATTTGATTCAACAGAAATTAGCCTTATTGCCAATAAAGAAAAGGTAGTGCCTGAGGATTATATGAATGAAGGCAAAAATGCCGCTACACAAAAAGCGTTGGATTATCTAATGCCACTTATTCAAGGCGAAATTGCACAGGCTATGGAAAATGGTATACCAAAGCATTTGGTTTTAAAGGATTTTAAATAAGTAATTAATATTGAAGTTCAAGCCTAATTAAAAAAAATAGGCTTGAACTTTTTTTGACAATTGTTTACAGAACTGTAATGTGGTAAAATTATAATAAGTGTAATTATATGAATTATAAAGAAGGTGGTTTTATGGCAGAAAGCGTTGTGCTTAACGGCACAGTAGAAGATATAATTTTTCAAAACGCAGAAAATGGATATGCAGTATTCTCTGTAAACGATAATGAAAATGAAACCATATGCGTTGGCGTTGTGCCTAATCTTCACAGCGGAGAAAGCCTTAAAATTATAGGAAGCTGGACGGTGCATCCTGCATACGGGCGTCAGCTTGCAGTTGATTTTTATGAAAAAACAATACCTACCACAGTAGAGGGAATAGAAAAGTATTTGGCGTCAGGTGTTATAAAAGGAATTGGTGCAAAAACCGCAAAAAAAATTGTTGCTAAATTTGGAGAGGCAACTTTTTATGTAATTGAAGAAAAGCCAGACCGATTGGTTGAAATAAAAGGAATTAATTATGAAAAGGCAATGCGTGTAAGTGAGGTTTTTAGGGAACAGCACGAGTTACGAAGAGCAATGATGTTTTTGCAAGATTTTGGTGTATCTCCTATATATGCCATGAAAATATATAAAAAATATAAGGCTAGAACTTTCGATATTGTTAGCAAAAATCCGTATAGACTGGCGGATGACATATTTGGCATCGGGTTTAAAATGGCAGACAAATTGGCGGCTTCCGCTGGTATTGAAGCAAATTCACCACCAAGAATAAAGGCTGGAATAAAATATTTGCTAAACCAAGCAGGAGTAGACGGGCATGTATATTTACCCGCTAACTTACTGTTACAACAGGCAGAGGAACTTTTGGGTGTTAATGAAACGTTAATTGAAAATGCCATTATTGAGTTGCAAATGGAGCACCAAATTTGGCAGGAAAAAATAAATAATGTATCAGTTGTTTATTTGAACATGTATTATTATGCCGAAATTGCAGTATCTAAAAAAATATTAGAACTTTTAATAGATTGTTATGACAAAAAGAATACAGATTGGGACGTAGTAATTGACAAGGCACAGGAAAAAGCAGGTGTTACTCTTGCCGATAACCAGAGGCTTGCTGTACGTGAAGCTATGACAAGCGGTGTGTTGATAATTACAGGTGGGCCTGGAACAGGTAAAACTACGACTATTAACACAATTTTGCGTATACTTGAAAGTGAGGATAAAACTGTTGTTTTAGGTGCACCAACAGGTCGTGCCGCAAAGCGAATGACAGAGGCAACAGGAGTTCCAGCCCAAACTATTCACAGGCTTTTAGGTATAAATTTTTTAAGCGAGGACAGCCGTAATCAAACCTTTGCCAAAGATGAGGATGAGCCAATTGGGGCAGATGCTATTATTATCGACGAAAGCTCTATGGTGGATATTTTGCTTATGAACAGCTTTTTAAAGGCAGTTGCACCAGGAACAAAGCTGATTTTAGTTGGTGATGTTGACCAGTTGCCGTCAGTTGGTGCTGGAAATGTTTTAAAAGACATTATTAAAAGCAAAGTTGTTAAGGTTGTGCGTCTTAATGAAATTTTCAGACAGGCACAGGAAAGTGCAATTATTACCAATGCCCATAGAATTAATCAAGGGCTTGAGCCTATAATTAATGACAAAAGTAAGGATTTCTTTTTTGTTAGGCGATCATCTACAGGAGAAGTGGTTAATACCATTAAAGATCTTATTATGAAGCGTTTGCCGTCCTTTAACGGCTGCCAGCCTAGCGATATTCAGGTGCTTACGCCTATGCGTAAAGGGGCATTGGGTGTGTATGAGCTTAACAAAGAGCTGCAACAGGCACTTAATCCACCAAGTAGAAACAAAAAAGAAAAAGCCTTTCGAACCAGCATTTTTAGACAGGGTGACAAGGTTATGCAAATAAAAAATAATTATAATTTAGTGTGGAAAATAGCTGACGAACGGGGTAAAATTATTGAAGAAGATTTAGGTGTATTTAACGGAGACTGTGGAATTATTGTGGATATTGATGACGCAAAGGAAGAAATTACTGTTTTATTTGACGATAACAAGTGGGTGGATTATGATTATACTCAGCTTGATGAGTTGGAACTTTCTTATGCTGTTACAATACACAAATCTCAAGGAAGCGAGTACCCCGTGGTGATTGTACCTATACACAGTGGGCCACCAATGCTTTTATCACGTAACTTATTATACACCGCAGTAACACGTGCGAAAAATCTGGCGGTTATGGTGGGAATACCAGAAACTATGAATAATATGGTGCATAATAACCGAGAAATTAACAGGTATTCCAGTTTAGATGTGCGAATTTGCAGCCTTTATGATTTTATGCATCAGGTGTAAAGAGGTGTTAAATTGAATTTTTTCTGTAGTGTATTAAATTTGGTTTATCCGCCCAGATGTGCTGTGTGTACAAATCTGATTGAAATGGGCTTGGACGGGAATTTGTGCAGTGAATGCCTAGAAAAGTATGAAAATAACAAGGGAATCACAGTGAAATATATGTGTGATACGGGCGTGAAGAACACCTCTAACCTAACCCGTGGGTATGCTGTGTTCCAATATGGAGATGTTAAGAAATCAATAGACCATTTTAAGTTTAAAGGGTTTAAAAATGACGGCATAGCCTTAGGAAAAATTATGTATGAAGTTGCACAAAAGAATTTTCCATATGTTTTGGAAGACACTGATATGCTTGTACCTGTGCCTGTTCACAAAAAGCGATTTAAAGAAAGAGGTTTTAATCAATCGGAGGTACTTGCCAAAAGGATTGCTGAACTTTCGGGGAAACTGTGTTACTACAACGGAATTAATCGTGTACGATATACAGCCCCTCAAAGTGGACTTCATCCAGACCAAAGATTGATTAATATTAAAAATGCTTTTGA
Organism: Lachnospiraceae bacterium; assembly: GCA_028695945.1. GTDB lineage: Bacteria > Bacillota > Clostridia > Lachnospirales > Anaerotignaceae > UBA8514. The sequence continues at coordinate 327 of JAQVIB010000084.1, read as the reverse complement.
GGTGAATAAAGAAATTGATTTTAAGGGCAAAAAAATAGTTTTGGTAGACGATATATTTACAACAGGTGCAACTATAAATGAATGTGCGGGTATTTTAATTAAATGCGGTGCGGTACAGGTGGATTTTTTCACTCTTTCGGTTGCACTTCATAAATGAATTTGTTAGGAGTAATAAAAATGACAGATGCGGCTTTAATTTTAGAAGGCGGTGGAATGCGTGGTATTTACACTGCCGGTGTTTTGGATTTTTTTCTGGATAAAAAAATTGAGTTTCCAGTGTGCTATGCGGTTTCGGCAGGAGCCTGCCACGGAAGCAGTTTCCTTGCA
>JAQVIB010000083.1 GCA_028695945.1 Lachnospiraceae bacterium | reverse complement strand
TCACCAAAAGCAGGTGCAATATGAACAACACCAGTACCATCTGTAAGGGTTACATAATCGTCATTTACAACCTTGAAGGCTGTATCATCATCGCTTACAAAATCAAAAAGAGGTTCATAACGAACGCCTGCATAATCTGCACCCTTCTTTGTTTCAATAAGTTCATATTCTGTATCCTCACCAAGCACCTTCTTAACAAGTGCCTCTGCAAGAATATAGTATTCGCCGCCTGTTTTAACCTTTATATATGTTTCTTTTGCATTCATTGCAAGGGCTACGTTAGACGGAAGTGTCCAAGGTGTAGTTGTCCATGCAAGAATAAATTCGTTTTCAGTTCCTCTTATTTTGAACTTTGCAATAGCTGAAAGTTCTTTAACATCTTTGTATCCCTGTGCAACTTCGTGGCTTGAAAGTGCAGTACCACAACGTGGGCAATAAGGCACAATTTTGTGACCTTTGTATAAAAGACCTTTTTCCCAAATCTTCTTTAAAGCCCACCATTCGCTTTCAATGTAGTTGTTATGGTAAGTAACATAAGGGTCTTCCATATCTGCCCAGAAAGCAACACGGTCGCTCATGTCTTCCCATTCACCTTTATATTTCCAAACACTTTCTTTACATTTCTGAATAAATGGCTCAACACCGTATTCCTCAATTTGAGGTTTACCGTCAAGACCAAGCATTTTTTCAACCTCAAGTTCTACAGGAAGTCCATGGGTATCCCATCCTGCTTTACGAAGAACATCGTAACCCTTCATTACACGGTATCGGGTTATAATGTCTTTTACACTTCTTGTAATAACGTGACCAATATGTGGCTTGCCGTTAGCTGTAGGCGGTCCGTCAAACCATGTGTATTTAGGACAGCCTATTCTGTTGGCAGTGCTTTTTTTAAAAATGTCATTTTCCTTCCAGAATTTTAAAACTTCTTCTTCTCTGGAAACAAAGTCTAAATTTGTTGAAACCTTGTTGTACATTTTATTTCCTCCTTAATAATTATCTGTTCATTAAATATTCAAAAGCTTATATAAATTTTTGAAATAAAAAAACGCCCTGCTAAAATTAACAGGGCGTGAATACGCGGTACCACCTGATTTGGCATTAATTAAATAATGCCCACTTTACAGCGTAACTATAATTACGCTTTCCATGTAACGTAGGAAAAACGTCAGCAACTACTAAAAATCTTTTTCGCCACTGCCACTTAGGGGTGATATTCAATATTTTTTACTAAGTACAGGCTCTCACTATCCCTGCATCGCTTTGCACTTCAAAAATATCTACTGTCCTCTTCAACGTGTTTAACGTTAAATATTATATATTAAGGAAATAACTTTGTAAAGAGGTTTCCACCTTTTTCGTGTTTCTTTAACAGAAATGTTTTACTAAACGTCGATTAATTGTTTATTTTATTGAAATTGTGAAAATATAAGTGTATAATGGTGTGCAATATAGAAAAAAAGTTAAGTTTTTGCTAACCTTGCAACGGAATGTGAGGTTGTTATCATATACGAAAAGGAGTATATACACATGGATATTCAAGATTGGTCATTGCTTACAGACCTTTATGAACTTACAATGATGCAAGGGTACTATAAAACACCCCAACAGAGCAAAACCGTAGTTTTTGACCTATTCTACAGAAATAACCCTTCCGATGGCGGTTATGCTATTACCTGCGGGCTTGCACAAGTTATTGAATACATTGAAAATCTTCATTTTTCTGAAACCGATTTAAGCTACCTTAAAAGTCTTGACATATTTACTGACGACTTTATTGATTATCTTAAAAACTTTAAATTTACTGGCGATATTTATGCCATTGCCGAAGGTACAGTTGTGTTCCCAATGGAACCACTTTTACAAGTCCGTGCCCCAATAATGGAAGCACAGCTTGTGGAAACAGCACTTCTTAATATAATTAACCACCAAAGCCTTATTGCAACTAAGGCATCACGAGTTGTTTGGGCGGCTCAAGGCGAACCTATTCTTGAATTTGGTTTACGACGTGCCCAAGGCCCCGACGCAGGAACTTACGGTGCAAGAGCGGCTGTAATAGGCGGATGTGTTGGCACAAGCAATGTTCTTACAGGTAAACTTTTTGATGTGCCAGTAAAGGGTACCCATGCCCACAGTTGGGTTATGAGTTTTAGTGGTGAGTTGGAGGCATTTCGTTCATATGCAAAGCAATTTCCAGATGCATGCATACTGTTGGTAGACACTTACAACACTCTTGAACAAGGTGTGCCAAACGCAATACAGTGTTTTAAGGAAATGAAAGAAGCTGGCTATGAACTTCCAGGCTACGGAATAAGGCTTGATAGTGGCGACCTTGCGTATATTTCAAAACGAGCAAGACAGATGTTAGATGACGCAGGCTTTACAGACGCAGTTATTAGTGCTTCCAGCGACCTTGATGAAAACCTTATTGCCAGCCTTAAACTACAGGGTGCAAAAATTACACTTTGGGGTGTTGGAACTAAGCTTATTACTTCAGATGACTGCCCTGCCTTTGGCGGTGTATACAAATTGGCGGCAGAAACCGACGGTACTGGACGTTTTATGCCAAAAATCAAACTTTCCAACAATCCAAAAAAAGTTACTTTACCTGGAATTAAAAAAGTAATACGAATTTATGACAAGTTTACAAATAAAATTAAAGCAGACCTTATTGCCCTAAATTACGAAACTTATGACGAAAGTAAAACTCTTACTCTTTTTGACCACACAGCTACGTGGAAGCATATGGAGCTTGAGCCTGGAACATATTATCTGCGTGAACTTCTTGAACCTATTTTCCTTAACGGAAAGTGCGTTTATACTTCACCAAAAACTATGGAAATACGCCAATATGCAATGAAAGAGCTTGATACTTTATGGGATGAACACAAGAGGCTATCTAACCCACACATTGTACCTGTAGATTTATCGGAAGATTTATTTGTTCTTAGAGAACGACTTATAAGAGAGTTGAAATAAAACAAGCAAAAACCGTGAGAGCTCTGCTCTCACGGTCAGATTGTCGAAAAGTCAAAATCTTGAGGGCGTTGCCCTCAAACACCTACAAGGGTTTCACCCTTGACCCAAATAAAACCGCATAAATATGCGGTTTTAATAAAAGTTTTTGGCTTGCTTTTTCCAAAAAGCAAGTGGGTTTGGGCAACGCCCAAGGTTTTTAACTCAGTTTAATTTTTAAAGCAATCCAAGCTGGTCTGGATTTCCTTTGTGTATTCCTGTTACTGAATACTCCACCCATTCTGCAATATTTGTGGCATGGTCTCCAATTCTTTCCAAATACTTAGAAATCATAAGCAAATCAATGGCATACTCTCCGCTCTCACGGTCACTGCTTATGCGTTCTATTAAACATTCCTTAATTTCATCAAAATAGTTGTCTGCCATATCGTCATTTACAATTACTTCCTTAGCAAGGGTAATATCGTTGTTTACATAAGCGTCAACACTTTGGGTAACCATTTTCATTACCACTTTACTCATTTCCTCAACTGGTATAGTTTTAGCCCATTTTGAAATATCATTTAGTTTTGAAATTTCTGCAATATCCTCGGCTTGGTCTCCAATTCTTTCCATATCAGTTATCATTTTAAGTGCGGCAGAAATCTGCCTTAAATCCCCTGCCACAGGCTGCTGTTGCAAAATCATTTTAAGGCAAAGGCTCTCAATATTACGTTCTTTATCATCAAGCTCGTGTGACAATTGGGTTGCCCTATTTGCTTGCTCTAAATCTGCTGTTAAAAGACCTTGCATTGCATATTTGATGGAAGCTTCGCAAAGCTCGCCCATTTCTACCATCTCACTGTGAAGTATTTCAAGCTGCTGTGAATAACGCTTTCTCATTAACCGAACCTCCCCGTTATATAGTCCTCTGTACGCTTGTTTTTAGGCATAGAAAATATTTGCTCTGTTTCTCCAAACTCAACAACTTCGCCTAAATGAAAGAATGCTGTTTTATCTGAAATTCTTGCCGCCTGTTGCATATTATGGGTAACCATAACAATGGTATAGTCTTTTTTAAGTTCCGATGCTAAATCTTCAATTTTCAACGTTGAAATTGGGTCAAGGGCACTTGTAGGCTCATCCATAAGCAAAACTTCTGGTTGTACTGCCAAAGCTCTTGCTATACAAAGTCTCTGCTGTTGACCGCCAGATAATCCTAAGGCACTTTTTTTCAGTCTATCCTTAACCTCGTCCCAAATAGCCGCATCTTTAAGTGACTTTTCAATAAGTTCATCAAGCACAGATTTCTTTTTTATGCCATGTGTACGTGGGCCAAAAGCTATATTATCATATATGCTCATTGGAAACGGGTTTGGATTTTGAAACACCATTCCCACTCTTTTTCTAAGTAAATTTACATCAATATCCTTGTATACATCTGTTCCTGAAAGAGTAATTTCACCTTCAATTCTGCACCCAACTACCAAATCATTCATTCTGTTAATAGATTTTAAAAGAGTGCTTTTTCCACACCCGGACGGCCCAATAAAAGCAGTAATTTCTTTTTCGGGTATGTTCAAGTTTACATTTTTAAGTGCTTTAAATTTATCATAATATAAATCAAGGTTAGAAACCGTTATTTTATCCATTTGTTTTGTTCCCTCCGAATTTCTTTGCCATAAAGCCTGACAATACGTTTATGCTCATTATCATAACCAGCAATACAAATGCTGTTGCATACGCCTTGTCTACATATAGACCCTCGCAAGAAAGGTTATACATATGTACTGCAAGTGTACGGGTAGAATCCAGCAAAAAATCTTTACCCATTGGTATTTGTGCCACCGTACCTGCGGTATACATAAGTGCCGCTGTTTCGCCTGCAATACGCCCTGTAGCCAAAATAATTCCTGCCATAATTCCAGGCAGTGCTGATGGTAATACTATAAGAAAAACTGTACGCAGTCGACCTGCACCTAAGCCAAAGCTACCCTCTCGAAAGGTTTTTGGTACAGCCAAAAGTGCTTCTTCTGTAGTACGCATAATAAGTGGAAGTATCATAAGTGCAATTGTACAAGCACCTGCAATTAGGCTCATACCCCATTTCAGTGCTGTTACAAAAAACAGTAACCCGAACAATCCATAAACAATGGATGGTATTCCTGATAACGTTTCCGCCGTAATACGGATAATTTTCACAAGTCTGCTTCCCTGCGAGGAATATTCCACCAAGAATACAGCCGCAAAAATACCTATAGGAGATGCAATAAAAAGTGAAAGCACAGTCATAAGCAGTGTGTTTAGAAGTGCTGGAAGAAGAGATACATTTTCTGTGTTATATTCCCATGCAAACAGGTCTGCTGAAAGATTTGGAACTCCTTTAACAAATATGTAGCCAACAATAAGCACTATTACACCAACCGTTAAAACTGCTGAAAGCAGAACTAAAAATTTTAATACAACACTTAATGAGTCCTTTTTTGTTTTCATTTATTTTCTGCCTCCTTAAGTATTGTAAAAACAAGGTTAATAATAAGTATAAACACAAACAACACAACACCTGTTGCAATAAGTGCCTCACGGTGGAGGTCTGCCGCATACCCCATTTCCAGTACTATGTTACTGGTCATTGTACGCACACCTTTAAGTATTCCGTTTGGCATTCTAGCCTGATTCCCTGCAACCATAATTACTGCCATTGTTTCACCTATTGCACGACCTATACCAAGAACAATGCCTGCCATTATTCCCGATTTTGCCGCTGGAAGTGCTGCAAAAAATACACTTCTCTCATGGGTTGCACCAAGTGCCAACGCTCCTTGATAATACTTATCTGGCACTGCCTTAATTGCCGCCTCACTTACACCAATAATGGTAGGCAATATCATAATGCCTAGCAAAAGGCTTGCTGTAAGCATACTGCTGCCATGTCCACCAAATACATCACGTACAAATGGCACCATTACAACTAAACCGAAGAAACCATACACAACCGATGGTATGCCTGCCATAAGCTCTGTAAGGGGTTTTATTATTTTGTAAAGCCCCTTAGGGCAAAAGTTTGATAAAAATACTGCTGTAAGTATTCCCACAGGTACACCAACCATAATAGCTCCTAATGTAACATATATGCTTCCTACTATCATCGGCAATATTCCATATGTACTGTTTTTAGGCTTCCAAGTTGTTCCAAAAAGGAAATTGGTAACACCAATTTCCTTTATAGCGGGAAGACCACCTGCAAAAAGAAAGATACATATAACCGCTACTGCCAACACTGAAGTACATGCGGCCAAGCAAAATATCCACTTTGCAACTTTTTCACTTTTTCTGTTCATACTCTACCTCTTTTACTGCAAAATCAATTGGTTTCCCCATAAAACATTTCATATTACTTCGCAAGTTCGCTCCACTGTGTTTTTTCGCCCATAAATACTGCTTTTACGTCATCTGCTTCAAGTTCTTCCGTTGGATTGTTGTTGTTTACAACTACTGCAATACCGTCAATTGCTATTACCGTAGGTGTAAGCCCTGCACCTGTTTCGCTGTCTTTAAGTTCTCTTGATGCCATACCAATGTCACAAATTCCACTAATTGCAGAGTTCATACCAGTAGTTGAATCACTTTGCTGAATTTCAATTTCAACATTAGGGTTTACAGCTACATATGCCTCTTTAAGCTTTTCCATAACAGGTGTTACAGAAGATGAACCAGCTACAATTATCTTACCAGATACTTTACCGCCTTCAAATGCACCTGCGTCAGATGCTGCAATATAACCTGCACCTTCAACTACTTTTTGTCCATCAGCACTTAAAATAAAGTTAATAAAATCCTGAGCAACCTCTGTTACGGTTTTACCTGTTGCTATGTTAAATGGTCTTGCTATCTTGTAGCTTCCGTCTTTAATTGCCTCTACGCTTGCTGGTGCACCATCAATTTTAACTGCCTTTACAGTGTCATTAAGTGAACCTAAGGATATGTAGCCAATTGCTGTTTCGTCACCTGCTACTGTTGTCATAACAACTGATGTTGAGTTTGAGATATTTGCTTCTTCTGTTGTGTGGTCAACCTTCTCTCCTGCTTCGTTTTTTTGTTCAATACCGAAAAGTTCAATAAATGCTCCTCTTGTTCCAGACCCTTCCTCACGGGATACTACTGTAATTTCGCCTTCAAATGGTTTAGCTGTTTCCTTTGTTGCTGTTTCTGTTTGAGCTGGTGTTGCATCTTTTGCAGGTGCTGCTGCCTCTTTACTGCTTGTTGAACTGCAACCGGCAAACATAGCTGCCATAAGCACTGTACTAAAAATCATACCTGATATTTTCTTCATTTTTTCATTCTCCTTCATCGTCAATAGTTTTGTTTACGGATATGATGATAGTGTTAATTTGTAAAATCCACACTCTTTCATTTGTTAAATTAATGTAAAATTAAAAGCCCTAATGTAAAATTTCCAACAAAAAAAGACACAGTTCGCAATTATAAGCATGCTGTGTCTCTTTCTATTTTACATTAAATTTACAAACCCTTTTTAATGCTTCTATCTCAGTCCTTCATATTTTCAATGTAATTTACAATGCTGTCTAGAACATCTTCCTCATTTTCCCCTTCAACCCTTACTGTAATTTCGCTACCACAGTTTAGGCTCATCATAAGAAGATTCAGTATGCTTTTTGCATTGGCTTTTTTTGTATCTCTAATAAGCGTAATATCACATTTAAATCTATACACAAAAGACACAAATTGAGCGGAAGCTCTAGCATGCATGCCTAGCTTGTTCACAATTGTAACATTTCTTTCAACCAAATTATTCCCTCCCGAGCTAAAATATCCCCATCTCTTTCATGGCACAATGTTATCATAACTGCTCTAAATTTGCAATTAGTATTATTGATGATAAAATAATAATAAACTAATCTTTTTAAGCTAAAACCAACAATTGAATATACCTCTTATTATTCATTTTATGTATTAGGGTAATATTTTGTACCAAAACCCTAACATTTTTGCATTTCGCAAAATAAAACAGAAATTATTTTGCATTTTTTACCTAAAACAGCTATAATAACTACAATAAATGCTAAACATATATTTAAGTTACTTTGGAGGGATTATTTTGCAGGGAGAGAAATTTTATATAACTACACCAATTTACTACCCAAGTGATAAACTGCACATAGGTCATTCCTACTGCACTGTTGCAGCAGACGCAATGGCACGCTATAAAAGACTTCGTGGCTACGATGTTATGTTCCTTACTGGCACAGATGAACATGGCCAAAAAATTGAACGAATTGCAACAAGCCAAAATGTTACACCTAAACAATATGTAGATAAAATTGTTTCTGGAATTAAAGAACTATGGAGTGCATTGGATATTTCATATGACAAATTTATACGTACAACAGATGAACAGCATGTTGAAGCAATTAAAAAAATATTTAAAGC
>JAQVIB010000082.1 GCA_028695945.1 Lachnospiraceae bacterium | reverse complement strand
TGCTTTAGCAGCTGCCCGTAATAGTAATGCGGTTGGTGGAACTATTCGATGCGTCTTGAGACGCTGTGCCAGTATAATGCCCTTCTAGGGCTAGTGCATACCACCAGTTAAACTGGTGGTTTTGATTAGAAACTGTATAACAATATTGAATAGCTAACATTTTCACAATATCTGCATGTGCTTAAAATAACAAAGAGCAGGTGTAAAATTATCAATTTTTAGAAAGTTTGTTATATTTGCTACAGCACCGCCATATAGTGCTGCTTCATCCTTTAACATGGAGCGATACAAAATGCTCTTATTATTTCCAAGGGATAATTTTAGCCTTAGAAATATTTCGTTAAAACATATGGTAAAAGGGCTGTTTATAACAACTATTTCTGGGTCATACATAGTTATGATATTTGTTATTGCTAAGGAAAGATAATAAATAAAATCTTCGGCAATTTCTTTAGCATCGCTGTCGTTTGCCTTAAAAAGCTGAACAAAGTCATCAAATTTCATAGGTTGTCCTTTTAACGATGAGAGCTTATTTATAAGAGAATTAATAGAGACAAGGTTTTCAAGGATTCCATTTTCTTTGCATTGGCTGCCAATAATCATCTTACCAAGCTGACACGCCTGACCGTTACTTCCACAAAACAAGCGGTTGTCAGCAATAATGCCCATTCCAATGTGATTTGAGGCTGTAACAAAGGCAAGACTTTTTGCACGCATAGAATATACGTTTTCGCCTAATACTGCAAGGTGTGCATTATTATGGAAAGTTACAGGTGTGTTGTATTTTTCAGAAAGAACATTAGCTAAGTTAGTGATTATGTCACTGTTGAAGGATTGAATAAAAGGTATATTGTTTCTAATGTTGCCATCAACAGCAATTGCAATGCCAGTAATACCATAGGTACTTTTGGCTACAGAAGAAATAAAATTGTCAATAAGAGTAAAGGTTTCGGCTTCAATATTACTGTTATTTGTAATTTGTGCGGTATTAAGACCATGGCAATTTCCGCACATGTCTGTGCCCATAAGTCGAATGCGGTGCTTTTCAACATCCAGTGTTATGCAATAACCGCATGTTTTGTTTAGCTGAAGCATGGCTCTTCTTCTGCCTACGCCATTGCTAACAAAACCAGTTTCCAAAACCAAATCTAAATCCAGAAGATTTTGAACAATGGTGGAAACAGTACCCTTGGTTAGACCGGTTTTTGTGGAAATATCCACTCTTGAAATAGGTGCATTTTTAATAATGGTTTCAATTATAAGCGAGGTATTTATGTCGCGTATTAGTTCTTTACTTCCTATAACCATATAACCACCTCTTTTCAGAACTAAGTATACAGTATAAAAAAATAATTTACAATGGGCAGACTAATAGTTTACGAATGACGTATCCTTTTGTAATTTATGTAAAAAATGAAATAATAACCGATGTTTTGATGTTAAATAATAGCAATAAAGTTAAAAAAATAACAATAATGAAATTTAATATACGGAAATTAGATATATGTAGTGTAAATCATTCTATATGTAGTAAATGGATTACTTGTTCTTGACAAATCCTTACATTTGACTTATTATAACATTTATACAGTAAAAATGGGGAATTGGATATGTTTTTATCATATACCACAAAAACAGTAACGCTTTCACGTTTTTTGTAGTCAATTATCATACTTTTTAACTATTTGACAAAGATGATATTTATTTGACAAATTATTTTTTTAACAAAAAACTACTTAATAAATGCTGTTACAATAGTTAAAAACTATTTAGCATATGTAACATCTTAAGAATAAGAGAGGTGATTAAGGTGGCGTTTGAGATTATTAAAAACATTGTTGAGGCTGAAAAAGAAGTGGACGCTATAAAAGCGAAAGCTATTGCCGATGCTGATGCCATAAAGGCAAAGGCAAACGAAGATTCAGTCCAGATTCTTGCCCAGGCTAAGAAAACAGCTAAAGCAAGTGAGGAAAAACTAATTGACGATGCAGTGAAAAATAGTCGTCAAAAGGTAGAAAAAATAATAGCCGAGGCTGAAGGCAAATGCAAGGAGGTAGCACAAGAGGCAGAGAAAAAAAAGGCTGAGGCAATTAAAGCCGTAATAGGAAAGGTAGTGGGCATAAATGGCGACAGTTGAATTAAGCAAGATTAGTGTCATTGGGCTTAACGACCACAAACCCCAAATACTTAAGGGACTTATGGACCTAGGTGTTGTGGAGATAAATAATCAAGATGGGAAGCTTACAGACGAGGAATGGTCACCTTTGGTAGAAAAAGATGGCGACGAAGTAACCGTTAATAGTTTAGATACAAAAATTTCTGAGGCTAGTAATGCTTTGGATGCACTTAACAAGTATGATAAGGGTAAGAAGCCGTTCATTAAGGTTAGAAAACCTATGAAGGAAAGTGAGTTTGAAGCTAAGCTGAAAAACAGAGATGTTATTGAGGAAACTGTGGCAGATGTAAATGGTATTTACAAGCAGATAACTCGTTTGAAAAATGAAGAAAACAAAATAAATACTGCAATTATAGGGTTAAAACCTTGGGTACAGTATGACCTTCCATTGGATATGACAGGAACAAGGTTCACAAGTATTGTTATTGGAACAGTTCCAGCCACAGCTGTGGTTGAGGATGTGGAAAGAGCTGTAAGCGAAAAGAGCCAAGGAGCAGTAGTTTATAAGGTTTCATCAGACGAACAGCAAAGTTATTTATCGGTTGTGTGCCTTAACGAAGAAAAGGATGAAGTTTTAGATGTTTTACGACTTAATAACTTCACTCCAATAGCTTTCAATGAGGTTTCTGGTAAAGCTAACGAAAATATTGTTAAATTTGAAAAGGAACTGGAAGAAATTAAAAAGAATATTTTAAACCTAGAGGAGCAGTTATCCCAGATGGCAGTAAACAGGGCTGATGTGGAAATGCTTCATGATGATTATATTATAGACCGTGACAAGGCTAAAATATTATCAAATATAGTAAAGACTAAAACAGCTTTTTATTTTGACGGATGGCTACCTAAGGCAAAAGAAGATGATGTAAAAAAGGTTTTAGAAGAAAACGGATGTTTCTATGATTTTAAAACACCTGAAAAGGGTGAAGAGGCTCCTGTTTTTCTTAAACAAAATGCTATTGTGGAACCGTTTGAGGCAATAACAAACCTTTATAGTGTGCCTTCGGTAAACGATATAGACCCAACACCTTTTTTGGCACCATTCTACTTTATATTTTTTGGCATGATGCTAAGTGACACTGGCTACGGAATTATATTGGCAGTGGGATGTTTCATTTTGCTTAATAGGTTTAGACTTGAGGGCATGTTGAAAAAGTTAGTAAAGCTGTTTATGTTCTGCGGTATTTCAACTGCATTTTGGGGTGTAATGTTTGGCGGTTATTTTGGTGATTTTATACCAGTTGCGGCAAAAACACTTTTTAACAAAGATATAGTGGTTAATGCAGTTTGGTTTAATCCTATACAGGAACCAATGACACTTTTAGTTTTTTCACTTATTCTAGGTGCAATTCATTTATTTGTGGGCATGGGTCTTAAGGCTTATATACTAATTAAAGATGGACGACCAGTTGATGCACTTTGCGATATTTTTCTTTGGTATGTACTGCTGATAGGGCTTGTGCTTTTTGGTATAGGCGAAAGCGTTGGCTTAGCAAGTGTAGGAAAATATATGTCTATAGTTGGGGCAGTAGGTATTTTATTAACCGCTGGACGTGAAAAGAAGAGTATAATTGGAAAGCTTTTAGGAGGACTTGGTAGCCTTTATGGTATAACAGGTTATTTATCTGATGTGCTTTCATATTCAAGATTGCTGGCACTTGGACTTGCAACAGGTGTTATTTCACAGGTTATTAATACTTTAGGTTCTATGGCAGGTGGAGGTATTGGCGGTGCAATTGTAATGTTAATAGCCTTTGTTATTGGGCATACTTTTAACCTTGCTATTAATGTACTGGGAACTTTTGTTCACTCAAGTAGACTTCAATATGTAGAATTTTTTGGAAAATTTTTCGAGGGTGGCGGCGTAGCCTTTAACCCATTCAACAAAAAGACAAAATATGTTGAGATAATAAAGGAGGAAAAGTAAATGGAATTTAACGGACAGGTTTTCGCATTAATGGGTGCTGCAATGGCAGCGTTAGCAGGTATCGGCAGTGCAATAGGTATTGGTATAGCAGGTCAGGCAGCGTCAGGTGTTGTTTCTGAAGACCCTAATAAGTTTGGTCAGGTTCTGGTTCTTCAGGCTCTTCCGGGTACACAGGGTATTTATGGCCTTCTTATTGCATTTATTATTTTACTTAAAGTTGGTTTATTAGGCGGCGGACTTGTGGACATTTCTGTTTCCCAGGGTGCTTACATTCTTGCTGCATCACTTCCTATTGGTTTAGTTGGTATTTTTTCCGCAGTTGCACAGGGCAAAGCGGCAGCAGCGGCTATTATGCTTGTTGGTAAAAAACCAAGCGAACTTGCAAAAGGTATGATTTTTACAGCTATGGTTGAAACTTATGCCGTACTTGCACTTCTTATTTCATTCCTTATGATTAACAGCATTGTATTATAATTAATTAAAATAAAAATAATAAGAAGGAGGAAGAACTCCTATGAGTAACGGTAACGGTCAAAATATGATTGACAAAATACTTGCAGATGCAAAGGCTGAGGCTAAGATAATAACTGATGCGGCTACAAGAGAAGCAGAGGCGGTGCTTGAAGCGGCAAAAGCAAAGGCACAGAAAGAATCTCAAGCGTTAAGTGAATTAGCACAGGCAGAGGCGGATAAAGCTGCCGCAAAACAAATTTCATCAGCAGAAATGTTGGCAAAGAAAATGATACTTACACAAAAGCAGTCCACAATGGAAGAGGTAATTGAAGCGGCAAAGGCCAAACTATTATCACTAACAGATGTTGAATATAAAGTAATAATTATTGGTATGCTTGATAAGGCAGAAATTGATAAGGATTCAGAAATTATATTCAGCAAAAAAGACAAGGACTCTTTTGGCAAAGAGGTAGCCTCAAATGGTTACAAGGTTTCTGAAGAAACAAGAGATATTAACGGTGGATTTATAGTTAAAAAGGGTGATATTGAATATAATTACTCCTTTGAATCCATAATTTCTGTAGAGAAGGAAGATATAGAACAGATTGCGGCAGGAATACTGTTCGGTTAAGGAGGTTTAAAAATGGCAAACGACCAAATTTATCCTTACGCCGTAGCCCGTATTAGAATGCTTGAAAGGTCGCTTCTTACAGAAAAAAACTATATACAAATGGCAGAAGCAAAAACTACCGAGGAGGCACTTAAAATACTTTCGGAAGCCGGTTATGGTAACGGAAATAGCCTTGGTGTTAAAGAATATGAGGAAGCTTTGGCGGCACAGCTTGCAAAAGCATATGCCGACGTGGCAGAACTTGTTAGCGGACAGCGATTTATGGACGTTTTTTTACTTAAAAATGACTATCATAACCTAAAGGTTTTGATTAAGCAAGATATTTCAGGCGTTGACGGTAGTAATTATCTTGTTGGTGGCGGAACAGTAAGTGTTGAGGTGCTTAAATCGGCTTTTCAAATGAAAGCATACGATACTTTGCCCGCAAATATGGCAGAGGCGGTTGCTGAGGCATATTCAGTTTACGGCAAAACATTAAGCGGACAAATGATAGATATTGTTTTAGACAAGGCCGCTTTCAAAGATATGAATGCTACAGCAGATGGAAGCGATAACAACTTTGTAAAAAGATACATGCAGTATGTTTGTGACCTTACAAACTTAAAAAGCTTTTTACGTATTAAAAATATGAAAAAAACTTTTGAAATGTTTACGTTGGTGTTTGTTGAGGGCGGAACTTTAGGTTTAGATAGCTTTAAAACAGCATTTAATGCTGAAAATCCAGCGTCTGGGTTTAAAGGGACTTATTATGAAGCACTGTGTGAAAACATGACAAAAGGGTTTACTGCTTTTGAAAAACAATGTGATGATTACCTTATGTTGTTTGTAAAGGATGCAAAATATGTATCCCTTACACTTGAGCCAATGGTCGCTTACATTTATGCAAGAGAGACCGAGGTTAAAACCGTAAGAATTATACTAAACAGCAAGGTAAACAATATTGACCCCGATGTAATTAAGGAAAGATTGAGGGATGCTTATGTATAAGGTTGGAGTTATTGGTGACAAGGACAGCGTAATGGGCTTTCTTGCACTTGGTATGGATATTTTTCCAGTTTATGAAGCTGATGAAATTAAAAAAACCATACATAGGCTGGTTGAAGAGAATTACGCAATAATCTATATTACAGAGCAGGCTAAACTTATGGCACAGGATACCATTGCAAGGTACAAAGATAATCAGCTACCTGCTATCATTGTTGTACCTGGAATTACAGGTAGTATGGGCATTGGTCTTAATGAAGTGCGAGAGTCTGCAAAACGTGCTATAGGTGCAGATATATTATTTGGCGAAGATTAAAAACTAATAGAATTGAGTGGTGATATATACATGAGTACAGGCACAATAGTTAAGGTATCAGGACCACTGGTTATTGCGGAAGGCATGAGAGATGCCAATATGTTCGACGTAGTAAGGGTTTCTGACAAAAATCTAATAGGTGAAATTATTGAAATGCACGGCGACAGAGCTTCTGTTCAGGTATATGAGGAAACAAGCGGACTTGGACCTGGCGAAACTGTTGTATCTACAGGCAGACCTATGTCTGTTGAACTTGGACCAGGGCTTATTTCTACAATATACGATGGTATTCAGCGTCCACTTGAAAAGCTTTATGAGGCTTGTGGTGCAAATATTGAAAAAGGCGTGCAGGTATCATCATTAGATAGAGAAAAGAAATGGCTGTTTAAACCAACAGTTAAGGTTGGCGATAAAGTTACAGGCGGCGATATAATTGGCGTTGTTCAAGAAACAGCCGTAGTTGAATGTAGAATTATGATTCCACCTAAGCTTAACGGAACAGTTAAGGTTATCAAAGAAGGCGAATTTACTGTAGAAGAAGAAGTTTGTGTTGTTACAAACGAAAAAGGTGTGGATGTTACCGTACCTATGATGCAGAAATGGCCTGTTCGTAAAGAAAGACCTTACAAAAAGAAAGAAAGCCCAGATTCACTTCTTGTTACAGGTCAGCGTGTTATGGACACATTCTTCCCTGTTACTAAGGGTGGTGTTGCGGCAATTCCTGGGCCCTTCGGAAGTGGAAAAACTGTTACACAGCATCAGGTTGCTAAGTGGGCAAATGCTGATATTGTTGTTTACATTGGTTGTGGTGAACGTGGAAACGAGATGACAGACGTTCTTCTTGAATTCCCAGAACTTATTGACCCACGTACTGGTGAAAGTTTAATGCAAAGAACTGTACTTATTGCAAATACATCCGATATGCCTGTTGCCGCTCGTGAGGCTTCAATATACACAGGTATTACAATTGCAGAATATTTCCGTGACATGGGATATAGCGTAGCACTTATGGCGGATTCAACAAGTCGTTGGGCAGAGGCTCTTCGTGAAATGAGTGGACGTTTAGAGGAAATGCCAGGTGAAGAAGGTTACCCTGCTTATCTTGGAAGCCGTCTTGCACAGTTCTACGAGCGTGCAGGTCGTGTTCAGTGCCTTGGTGATAACGATACTCGTGAGGGAACACTTACAGCAATTGGTGCGGTATCACCTCCTGGCGGTGATACATCTGAACCAGTTTCTCAGGCAACACTTCGTATTGTAAAGGTATTCTGGGGCTTAGATGCTTCCCTTGCTTACAAACGTCATTTCCCTGCTATTAACTGGCTTACAAGCTATTCACTTTATCAGGATAAAATTGATGTTTGGGCAGATAAAAATATTGATGATAATTTCTCTACTCAAAGGGCAACTGCAATGCGTCTTTTGCAAACAGAAGCAGAGTTGCAGGAAATTGTTCAGTTGGTTGGTGTGGATTCACTTTCTCACTCTGACAGACTTATTCTTGAAGTAACTCGTTCTATCCGTGAGGACTTCCTTCATCAGAACTCTTTCCACGAAGTAGATACCTATACATCACTTCATAAGCAGTACAGAATGCTTAACCTTATACTAAAGTTTTATGAAGAAGGCGGCAAGGCAATCAAAGAGGGCGTTTCAATTGTTAAGCTTACAAAAATGCCTGTAATTGAAAGAATTGGACGTGCAAAATACTTCCCAGAAGCTGAGGTTGACAAAGCATTTGACGATATAGAAAGCAGTATTGTAAGTGAAATAAAAGACCTTATTAAGAGGGAGGCGGAAGAATTATGATAAAAGAATATAAGTCAATTCAAGAAGTTGCAGGCCCTCTTATGTTGGTTAGTGGTGTTGAAGGTGTTAAGTACGATGAGCTTGGTGAAATAGAACTTATAAATGGTGAAATAAGACGTTGTAAGGTGCTTGAAGTTAATGGTGACAACGCACTGGTTCAGCTTTTTGAAAGTTC